>NZ_JBSFGK010000239.1:0-1081 GCF_053596495.1 Kitasatospora sp. NPDC001683 | reverse complement strand
GAGCCGACGATCTTCTTGAGCGACATCCACAGGTACCGGTTGTCGTACTGGTGCATGTAGCCGGAGGTGGAGGCGCAGGTGACGATGGTGCCGCCCTTGCGGGTGACGTACACCGAGGCGCCGAAGGTCTCGCGGCCCGGGTGCTCGAAGACGATGTCCACGTCCTCGCCGCCGGTGAACTCGCGGATCTTCGAGCCCAGGCGCTTCCACTCGCGCGGGTCCTGGGTGTTCTCGTCCTTCCAGAACCGGTAGCCCTCGGCGGAGCGGTCGATGATCGCCTCGGCGCCCATGGCGCGGCAGATCCCGGCCTTCTGGTCGTTGGAGACCACGCAGATCGGGGTGGCGCCGCCGGCCAGCGCGTACTGGGTGGCGTACGAGCCGAGGCCGCCGCTGGCGCCCCAGATCAGCACGTTGTCGCCCTGCTTCATGCCGGCGCCGTTGCGCGAGACCAGCTGGCGGTACGCGGTGGAGTTGACCAGGCCGGGGGAGGCGGCCTCCTCCCAGGTGAGGTGCTCGGGCTTGGGCAGCAGCTGGTTGGTCTTGACCAGGGCGAGCTGGGCCAGGCCGCCGAAGTTGGTCTCGAATCCCCAGATCCGCTGCTCCGGGTCCATCATCGTGTCGTCGTGGCCGTCCGGGGACTCCAGTTCGACCGAGAGGCAGTGGGCGACGACCTCGTCGCCGGGCTTCCAGGCGTTGACCCCGGCGCCGGTGCGCAGCACCACGCCCGCGAGGTCCGAGCCGACCACGTGGTACGGCAGGTCGTGGCGCTTGGTGAGCGGCGACAGCCGGCCGTAGCGCTCCAGGAAGCCGAAGGTGGAGACCGGCTCGAAGATCGAGCTCCACACGGTGTTGTAGTTCACCGCGCTGGCCATGACGGCGACCAGGGCCTCGCCGGGGCCGAGCTCGGGCAGGGCGACCTCGTCGAGGTGAAGGGACTTGCGGGGGTCCTTGTCGCGGCTGTCCAGGCCCGCGAACATCTGCTCCTCGTCCTTGTGGAGCGTGACCGCCCGGTAGGACTCGGGGAGCTTGATCGCCGCGAAGTCCGCCGACGTGGCGTCGGAGCTGAGGATCGCGTCGAGGA
>NZ_JBSFGK010000238.1:0-1090 GCF_053596495.1 Kitasatospora sp. NPDC001683 | reverse complement strand
CCCAAGTAGCACGGGGCCCGAGAAATCCCGTGTGAATCTGGCGGGACCACCCGCTAAGCCTAAATATTCCCTGGTGACCGATAGCGGATAGTACCGTGAGGGAATGGTGAAAAGTACCGCGGGAGCGGAGTGAAATAGTACCTGAAACCGTGTGCCTACAAGCCGTGGGAGCGTCGTCAGTCGGCTTGCCGGCTGGCCGTGACTGCGTGCCTTTTGAAGAATGAGCCTGCGAGTTTGCGGTGTGTAGCGAGGTTAACCCGTGTGGGGTAGCCGTAGCGAAAGCGAGTCCGAATAGGGCGGTTGAGTTGCATGCCCAAGACCCGAAGCGGAGTGATCTAGCCATGGGCAGGTTGAAGCGCGGGTAAGACCGTGTGGAGGACCGAACCCACCAGGGTTGAAAACCTGGGGGATGACCTGTGGTTAGGGGTGAAAGGCCAATCAAACTCCGTGATAGCTGGTTCTCCCCGAAATGCATTTAGGTGCAGCGTCACGTGTTTCTTGCCGGAGGTAGAGCACTGGATAGGCGATGGGCCTTACCGGGTTACTGACCTTAGCCAAACTCCGAATGCCGGTAAGTGAGAGCGTGGCAGTGAGACTGTGGGGGATAAGCTCCATGGTCGAGAGGGAAACAGCCCAGAACACCGACTAAGGTCCCTAAGCGTGTGCTAAGTGGGAAAGGATGTGGAGTCGCAGAGACAACCAGGAGGTTGGCTTAGAAGCAGCCACCCTTGAAAGAGTGCGTAATAGCTCACTGGTCAAGTGATTCCGCGCCGACAATGTAGCGGGGCTCAAGCACACCACCGAAGTCGTGTCATTGCAGCAATACTCCTAACGGGGGCTGTGATGGGTAGGGGAGCGTCGTGTGCCGGGTGAAGCGGCCGAGGAATCGAGTCGTGGACGGTATACGAGTGAGAATGCAGGCATGAGTAGCGATACAAGAGTGGGAAACTCTTGCGCC
The DNA here is from genome assembly GCF_053596495.1 of Kitasatospora sp. NPDC001683. NCBI lineage: Bacteria > Bacillati > Actinomycetota > Actinomycetes > Kitasatosporales > Streptomycetaceae > Kitasatospora > Kitasatospora sp. NPDC001683. The sequence continues at coordinate 132 of NZ_JBSFGK010000238.1, read as the reverse complement.
GATTGACCAAGGGTTCCTGGGTCAAGCTGATCTGCCCAGGGTAAGTCGGGACCTAAGGCGAGGCCGACAGGCGTAGTCGATGGACAACGGGTTGATATTCCCGTACCCGCTTTGAAGCGCCAACGCTGAACC
>NZ_JBSFGK010000237.1:0-1094 GCF_053596495.1 Kitasatospora sp. NPDC001683 | reverse complement strand
CAGGCGGCCGGCGGCGCGATGGAGGGCAAGGAGCAGCGGTTCGGCATCGCGGCCAGCTCGCTGTTCGCCGCTTCGACGACGCTGACCTCGACCGGTGCGGTGGACTCCTTCCACGACTCGTTCACGCCATTCGGCGGCGGGCTGACGGTCTTCAACATGATGCTGGGCGAGATCGCGCCCGGCGGTGTGGGCTCGGGCCTGTACGGCATGCTGATCCTGGCGGTCGTCGCGGTGTTCGTGGCCGGTCTGATGGTCGGCCGCACCCCCGAGTACCTGGGCAAGAAGCTCGGCGGTCGGGAGATGAAGTTCGCCTCGCTGTACATCCTCACCACTCCCGCGCTGGTGCTGGTCGGCACCGGTGTGGCGATGGCGCTGCCGGGTGAGCGGGCCGGGATGCTCAACTCGGGCGCCCACGGCTTCTCCGAGGTGCTGTACGCCTTCACCTCCGCGAGCAACAACAACGGTTCGGCGTTCGCCGGCATCACCGTCAACACCGACTGGTACGACACCGCGCTCGGCCTGTGCATGGTGCTCGGCCGCTTCCTGCCGATGGTGTTCGTGCTGGCGCTGGCGGGCTCGCTCGCCCAGCAGCAGCCGGTGCCGGCCACCCCGGGCACCCTGCCCACCCACGAGCCGCTGTTCGTGGGCCTGCTGTCGGGCGTCGTCCTGATCGTCGTCGGCCTCACCTACTTCCCGGCCCTGGCCCTCGGACCGCTCGCGGAAGGTCTCTCCTGATGTCCACCCCTACGCTCAACCCCGCACCGGCCGACAGCACGGCCGAGGCCGCCGCACCGCACAGAGTGCGGAGCGGTCTGCTCGACCCGAAGCTGATCCTCGCGTCCCTGCCGGACGCGGTGAGGAAGCTCGACCCCCGGGTGATGGTCAAGAACCCGGTCATGTTCGTGGTCGAGGTCGGCTCGGTGGTCACCACGATCTCCGCGATAGCCAGCCCCAGCGTGTTCGCCTGGTCGATCACCGTCTGGCTCTGGCTCACCACGGTCTTCGCCAACCTGGCGGAGGCCGTCGCCGAGGGCCGCGGCAAGGCCCAGGCCGACACCCTGCGCAAGACCAAGACCGAGTCCGTCGCCCGCCGG
>NZ_JBSFGK010000235.1:0-1129 GCF_053596495.1 Kitasatospora sp. NPDC001683 | reverse complement strand
AGGTCCGACTCGGCAAGGCCCCCGACGGCCGACTCGAAGTCTTCGCCCTCAACACCACCACCTTCCAACACCAATGGCAGACCGCCGTCAACGGCTGCTGGTCCAGCTGGGAAACCTTCGGCGGCGGCGGACACGCCTTCACCGTCGACCACAACCAGGACGGTCGCCTCGAAGTCCTCGCCTCCGGCCCAGCCGGAATCTTCCACAAGTACCAGACCAGCCCCACCAGTTGGTCCGACTGGGAGGCAGCCGGCGGACCGGCCGACGCCAGGATCACCAGCCAGCCGACCGCGGACGGCCGCGTCGAGGTCTTCGCCATCAACGGCAGCACCGCGCAGCACACCTGGCAGACCAACCTGAACGCCCCGTACAGCCAGTGGGACACCTTCGGCAGCGCCGGTACCGAGATCTTCGCCACCGCCAACGCCGACGGACGGATCGAGGTCTTCGGCGCCAGCAGCGCCGGCGTCTACCACAAATGGCAGACCGGCTTCTCCACCTGGTCCGACTGGGCCTGGCTCAACACCACCGCCGGACCGGCCGTCAACTGAGGGGGAAGCCACACGTGACCAGCACACCACGCGCCCGCCGGGCGCCGCACCGCGTCCTGCTGTCCACGGTCGTCTCGCTGGGCGTGGCGGCGGGCCTGACGGCCGGAGCCACACCCGCGCCGGCCGCCACCGGCATCGACCTGTGCGCCGAGGTCGGGTACGAGGCCGGCTTCCGGGGCGACGCCCTGGTGACCGCGATCGCCGTCGGCATGGCCGAGTCCAGCTGCAACCCGTTGGCGTCCAACGTCCAGAACAACACCCCGCCGTCCCGCGACCGCGGCCTGTGGGAGATCAACGACTACTGGCACCCCGAGGTCAGCGACGCCTGCGCCTTCGACGCCCAGTGCAACGCCAACGCGGCGTACCGCATCTCCAACGGCGGCACCAACTGGCAGCCCTGGTCGACCTACAACCAGGGCGCGCACCAGCGCTACCTGGGCGCGGCGCAGGCCGCCGTGGACCGGCTCGGCCATCACGACCCCGGCCCGGCGCCGTTGGTGTATCCGGCGAAGTCCGGCCGGGTGGTGGCCACACGCTCGGCGGACGGCCGCCTGGAGTTGTTCGCCGCCGGCGCCAAC
>NZ_JBSFGK010000234.1:0-1231 GCF_053596495.1 Kitasatospora sp. NPDC001683 | reverse complement strand
CTCGATCAAGTCGAACATCGGGCACGCGCAGGCGGCGGCCGGCGTCGCGGGCGTGATCAAGATGGTGTTGGCGATGCAGCACGGCGTGCTGCCGCGCACGCTGCACGTGGACGCGCCCTCGTCGCACGTCGACTGGACGGCCGGCGCCGTCGAGCTGCTCACCGAGTGCACGGACTGGCCGGCCACCGGTCACGCGCGTCGCGCGGGTGTGTCGTCCTTCGGGATCAGCGGGACCAACGCCCACGTCATCCTGGAACAGGGTGAGCCAGAGGCCGTGCAGGACGCCGCGGTGGTGGGAGCGATGCCCTGGGTGGTATCCGCCAAGTCCGAAGCGGCGCTGGACGCCCAGGTCGCGCGACTCGCGGAGCTCGGTGAACTCCCCGCTGCTGATGTGGCGTTCACCCTGGCCGGGCGGACGGCGTTCCCGCACCGCGCGGTGCTCGTGGACGGCGTCGAGCTCGCCCGGGGCGCGGCCGCCGAAGGCAAGAGTGCGTTCCTCTTCTCCGGTCAGGGATCGCAACGGCTCGGCATGGGAGAGGAGTTGCATGCCCGCTTCCCGGTGTTCGCCGACGCCTTCGACGCCGTCTGCGCAGCACTGGACGAGCACCTCGACCGGCCCCTCCGAAGCATCGTGTGGGGCGAGGACCAGGAACTGCTGAACCGGACCGTCTACGCCCAGGCCGGGTTGTTCGCCGTTGAGGTGGCGCTCTACCGCCTCGTCGAGTCGCTGGGCGTCCGCGCCGAGTTCGTGGCGGGGCACTCGATCGGTGAGGTGGCCGCGGCGTACGTGGCCGGGGTGTTCTCGCTCGCCGATGCGTGTGCGCTGGTGAGCGCCCGCGGCCGGCTGATGCAGGCGCTTCCTGTGGGTGGTGCGATGCTGGCCGTGCAGGCGACGGAGGACGAAGTCCTGCCGCTGCTGGGCGACTTCGTGTCGATCGCGGCGGTCAACGGCCCGCGCTCGATCGTCGTCTCGGGGACGGAGGAGGCCGTCGCCGCCATCGAGGCCCACTACGCCGACCGCAAGACGAACCGCCTGCGCGTCTCGCACGCCTTCCACTCGCCGCTGATGGACCCGATGCTGGAAGACTTCCGCGAGGTCCTCAGCGGGCTCACCTACAACGCCCCGTCGATCCCGCTGGTCTCCAACCTGACCGGTGCCCTGGACGGGGACTTCACGACCCCCGACTACTGGGTGCGCCACGTCCGCGAGGCCGTCCGCTTCGCCGACGGC
>NZ_JBSFGK010000233.1:0-1276 GCF_053596495.1 Kitasatospora sp. NPDC001683 | reverse complement strand
GGATCGCCACTGGTGTCGGTGCGCAGCACCAGCGTGTTCACGAAGAACCCGACCAGCTCGTCCAGCGCCTCGTCAGTACGGCCGGCGATCGGGCTACCGATCGGGATGTCCGTCCCCGCACCCAACCGGGTGTACAGCGCCGCCAACGCCGCCTGCAGCACCATGAACAGACTCGCCCCCGAGCGCCGCGCCAACTGCGCCAGGGCGGCGTGCAGTTCGGGGCCGATCCGGAGCTCCAGCAGGTCGCCACCGTACGACACGGCGGCCGGGCGTGGCCGGTCGGCGGGCAGCTGCAGCTGCTCCGGCAGCCCCGCCAACGCCTCGGTCCAGTAGGCGACCTGGCGGGTGAAGACGCTGTCCGTGTCGTGCTCGTCGCCGAGGATCTGGTGCTGCCACAGGGTGTAGTCGGCGTACTGCACCGGCAGCGGCGCCCAGTCGGGCGCCCCGCCGCCGCACCGGGCGCGGTAGGCGGTGGCGAGGTCGCGGGCCAGCGGGCCCATCGACCAGCCGTCGCCGGCGATGTGGTGCAGCACCAGCAACAGCACGTGCTCGTCCGCCGCGACCGCGAACAGCTCGGCCCGCAGCGGCACTTCGACGGTCAGGTCGAAGCCCCGCACCGCCGCCCCGCGCAGCAGGGCGGGCAGCTCGGCCTCACCGGCCTCGCGTACGGTCAGCGGGACGGCCGCCTCGGCGGCGTCCAGTACCCGCTGCCGCGGGATCCCGGCGGTGTGCGGGAAGACGGTGCGCAGGGTCTCGTGCCGGGCCACCACGTCCGCGAGCGCGGCGTCCAGCGCGTGCCGGTCGAGGTCGCCGGACAGCCGCAGGGCCAGCGGCATGTGGTAGGTGGCGCTCGGTGCCCCGAACTGCTGGAGGAACCAGAGCCGGCGCTGGGCGAACGACAGCGGCATCGGCTCGGGGCGGGGCTGGGGCACCAGCGCCTGGCGCGCGGAGGCGGCGGTGTGCAGCCCGGCCGCCAGCCCGGCCGGTGTCGGGGTGCGGAACAGGTCGCGCAGCTCCAGCTCGACCCCGAGGGTCGCCCGGACCCGCGACACCAGCCGGGTGGCGAGCAGCGAGTGCCCGCCCAGGTCGAAGAAGTCCTCGTCGACCCCGACCCGTGGCAGGCCCAGCACCTCGGCGAACAGCTCGCACAGGATCTGCTCCTGCGGGGTGCGCGGCGCCCGGCCGCCGGTCGTGCCGGTCGGTTCGGGCGCGGGCAGGGCGGCGCGGTCCAGCTTGCCGTTGGTGGGACGAGGCCCAGCTCACCGCCGGGCGCGAT
>NZ_JBSFGK010000232.1:0-1349 GCF_053596495.1 Kitasatospora sp. NPDC001683 | reverse complement strand
GCAGCGGCCGGATCCACCAGCCCGTCCCCCGACAGACCCACCGCACCACGCGTCACGAACACCAACCGCCGCGAAGCCCCATCCGCGGCCAGCACCCCCTGCACCGAGCCCAACACCCCGTGCACCGCAGCCCGCACACCAGCAGAGGTGTCCACCTCCACCAACTCCACCGAGCCGGACCGGGCAGCTTCCTTCGGCAGGTTCACCTGCTTCCACTCGACGCGGAACAGGGCGTCCCGGGCGGCGAGTTGGTCCTTGGCCAGCGGGCGCAGCACCAGGGAGTCGACGTCGGCGACCAGGGCGCCCGTCCCGTCGTGCACCGTCAGCGAGACCGCGTCCGCGCCGGCCGGGGCGATCCTGACCCGCAGGGTCGAGGCACCCGCGGTGCGCAGCGAGACCCCGTTCCAGGAGAAGGGGAGGCGCACCCCGCCGCCGTCGAGGAACGAACCGAGGCCCACGGCGTGCAGGGCGGCGTCGAGCAGCGCCGGGTGCAGACCGAACCGGCCCGCCTCCTGTTCCTGGTCCAGCCGGACCTCCGCGAACACCTCCGCACCACGCCGCCAGGCCGCCCGCAGGCCCTGGAAGGCCGGGCCGTATTCGAGGCCGGCGTCGGCCAGGCCCTGGTAGAAGCCGTCGAGCGGGATGCTCTCGGCCGGAGCCGGCGGCCAGACCTCCCGTACGGCCGGCTCGGGAGCCTCGGCATCCGAAAGGACGCCGGAGGCGTGCCGGACCCAGGGCTGCCCCGGTTCGTCCGCGCCGCGCGCGTACACGGCGAGTGCGCGACGGCCCCGGGCGTCGGCCGGTTCGAGCGCCAGCTGCAGCTGCACCGCACCGGTCGCGGGCAGCACGAGGGGTGCTTCCAGGGTGAGTTCCTCGACCCGGGCGCAACCGGCCTGTTCGCCCGCCTGCAGCGCCAGTTCGACGAAGGCCGTACCGGGCAGCAGCACGACGCCGTTCACGGCGTGGTCGGCCAGCCAGCGGTGCGAACGCAGCGACAGTCGGCCGGTGAGGACGGTGCCCTCCGAGCCCGCGAGGGCGACCGCCGCGCCGAGCAGCGGGTGGCCGACGGCCTCCACACCGGCCGAGGCGACATCGCCCGTGCCGGTGCCGGCCTCCAGCCAGTACCTCTGCCGCTGGAAGGCGTAGGTCGGCAGGTCCACCAGCGCGGCGTCGGGGTACACCAGGCTCCAGTCGATCTCGACGCCGCGGACGAAGGCCTCCGCGAGTGCGGTCGTGAAGCGCTGTGCGCTGCCGTCCTGGCGTCGCAGGGTGCCGAGGGCCGGGGCGTCCAGACCGGGAACGAGGACGGGGTGGGGACTGACCTCGATGAACACATGACCCTGAGCGGC
>NZ_JBSFGK010000231.1:0-1394 GCF_053596495.1 Kitasatospora sp. NPDC001683 | reverse complement strand
CTGAGGACAAGCCCTCGGCCTATTAGTACCGGTCAACTCCACCCCTCACAGGGCTTCCATATCCGGCCTATCAACCCAGTCGTCTACTGGGAGCCTTACCCTCTCAAGGAGGTGGGAGTGCTCATCTCGAAGCAGGCTTCCCGCTTAGATGCTTTCAGCGGTTATCCCTCCCGAACGTAGCCAACCAGCCATGCCCTTGGCAGAACAACTGGCACACCAGAGGTTCGTCCGTCCCGGTCCTCTCGTACTAGGGACAGCCCTTCTCAACACTCCTACGCGCACAGCGGATAGGGACCGAACTGTCTCACGACGTTCTAAACCCAGCTCGCGTACCGCTTTAATGGGCGAACAGCCCAACCCTTGGGACCTACTCCAGCCCCAGGATGCGACGAGCCGACATCGAGGTGCCAAACCATCCCGTCGATATGGACTCTTGGGGAAGATCAGCCTGTTATCCCCGGGGTACCTTTTATCCGTTGAGCGACGGCGCTTCCACAAGCCACCGCCGGATCACTAGTCCCTACTTTCGTACCTGCTCGACCCGTCAGTCTCACAGTCAAGCTCCCTTGTGCACTTACACTCAACACCTGATTGCCAACCAGGCTGAGGGAACCTTTGGGCGCCTCCGTTACCCTTTAGGAGGCAACCGCCCCAGTTAAACTACCCACCAGACACTGTCCCTGATCCGGATCACGGACCCAGGTTAGACATCCAGCACGACCAGAGTGGTATTTCAACGGCGACTCCACAACAACTGGCGTTGCTGCTTCACAGTCTCCCACCTATCCTACACAAGCCGAACCGAACACCAATATCAAGCTATAGTAAAGGTCCCGGGGTCTTTCCGTCCTGCTGCGCGAAACGAGCATCTTTACTCGTAATGCAATTTCACCGGGCCTATGGTTGAGACAGTCGAGAAGTCGTTACGCCATTCGTGCAGGTCGGAACTTACCCGACAAGGAATTTCGCTACCTTAGGATGGTTATAGTTACCACCGCCGTTTACTGGCGCTTAAGTTCTCAGCTTCGCCTAGTCGAAACTAAGCTAACCGGTCCCCTTAACGTTCCAGCACCGGGCAGGCGTCAGTCCGTATACATCGCCTTACGGCTTCGCACGGACCTGTGTTTTTAGTAAACAGTCGCTTCTCGCTGGTCTCTGCGGCCACCCCCAGCTCAAGGCGCAAAGCCCGTCACCAGGAATGGCCCCCCTTCTCCCGAAGTTACGGGGGCATTTTGCCGAGTTCCTTAACCATAGTTCACCCGAACGCCTCGGTATTCTCTACCTGACCACCTGAGTCGGTTTGGGGTACGGGCCGCCATGAAACTCGCTAGAGGCTTTTCTCGACAGCATAGGATCATCCACTTCACCACAATCGGCTCGGCATCAGGTCTCAG
>NZ_JBSFGK010000230.1:0-1620 GCF_053596495.1 Kitasatospora sp. NPDC001683 | reverse complement strand
GGGTAGCGGCCGTCGCCCATGCCGGCGGCGCCCATGGCGTCGGTGATCAGGGCGACGCGGCCGGGGCCGGCGGTGCCGTAGGCGAGCTCGCCTCCGGGGCGCTCGGACCCGGCGGCCATTCGCGTGTTCGATCAGCGGAGCCGCGCGAGCAGGGCGTGCTCGACCAGGGTGATCAGGGCGCTCTTGGCGCTGTCCCGACGGCGGGCGTCGAGGGTGATGATGGGGGTGTCGGCGCCGAGCTGGAGGGCTTCGCGGACCTCGTCGGGGGTGTGCGGCTGGTGGCCGTCGAAGCCGTTGAGGGCGACGACGAAGGGCAGGCCGCTGTTCTCGAAGTAGTCGAGGGCGGGGAAGCAGTCGGCGAGGCGCCGGGTGTCGACGAGGACGATGGCCCCGATGGCGCCCCGGACGAGGTCGTCCCACATGAACCAGAAGCGGTCCTGTCCGGGGGTGCCGAACAGGTAGAGGATGAGGTCCTCGTCGAGGGTGATGCGGCCGAAGTCCATGGCGACGGTGGTGGTCGTCTTGCCGGAGACGTGGCTGATGTCGTCGATGCCGGCGGAGGCCGAGGTCATGACGGCTTCGGTGCGCAGGGGGTTGATCTCGGAGACGGCGCCGACGAGCGTGGTCTTGCCGACACCGAAGCCGCCCGCGATGACGATCTTCGCGGAGGTGGTGGCGCGGGTGGGGGCGGCCGCGTTAGAGCTTGCGAAGTCCACTGAGGACCCTTTCGAGCAGCGTGACGTCGGGCTGGTTTCCGGATTCGCCGCCGGAAGCGGGCTGGTGGATGGCGACCAGGCCGGCCTCGGCCAGGTCGGCCACGAGGATGCGGGCCACTCCCAGGGGAAGGGAGAGCAGCGCCGACACCTCGGCAACGGATTTGACCTCCGTGCACAGCGTGCAGATCCGCTGGTGTTCCGGGAGGAGGGTGGCCAGGCGCTGCGGGTCGACGTCCGCGGAGACCAGGGCCTCCAGCGCGAGCTCGTAGCGGGGCCGGGTGCGACCGCCGGTCATGGCGAACGGTCGGATCAGCGGGCCGGCGTCCGGCTCGTCCTCGAACTCCTCGACGTGCCCGGGCTCCTGGGCCGGCTGGTAGCCGGGTGCCGGGGCGGGCGCCGGGCCGGGTGGCGGCGTCGGGTAGCCGGGCGGCGGGGTGCCGAAGGCGGGCTGCGGCCGGGCGTACGGGTCCTGCTGGCCGTACTGGCCGTACTGCTGCTCAGGTCGGGCGTACGGGTCCTGCTGGGGCTGTCCGTACTGCTGCCGGCCGTACGGCTGACCGTGGCCGGCGCCGGGTGCTCCGAAGGCGTCATGGCCTGTGCCAGGGTACGGAACGCCGTACTGGCCGCTGCGGTCGTCGGGCGGTGTCACGGTTCCTCTCCTCACAAGGTGCGGCGGTGCGGTGCGAGCTTCGGTACGAGTCCGGAGCCGGTGGTGCGAAGGCCGTACGACGCCCGAACCCGAGCCCGCCGAAGCGGGCCCGGGAAGGACGCGGAGGTACTTCGAATACCTGGACGGTATCCGACGAACCGTCAGTGCAGGAGACTGCCCTGGAGTTCCGCGCGGAGTGCGGGGGTGAGGACGGCGCCGGCTCGGTCGACGAGCAGGGCCATTTCGTAGCCGACC
>NZ_JBSFGK010000229.1:0-1659 GCF_053596495.1 Kitasatospora sp. NPDC001683 | reverse complement strand
TCCGCCGCGAACGGAGCGATCTTCGCCTCGGCCAGCGAACGCACCGCCTCACGGAGCATCTCGTGCTCCTCGGAGATGCGGAAGAGATCGAAGTCCTGGCTCATGATCGCCACTCCTGTTTCACGACGGTACTCAGTACCCTTCATTATGCATGCGCGCGGCAAAAAGGGAACTCAGTGCCTTCACAGGGCGGCACTGAGTTCCCTATCCTTTTCCTGTCGTACTACAGCCGAACTACTGACGTACTTCTGCCGACAGAGCCGGTCCGAGCGCAGGGAGATGACAACGTGGTCCACTCAGCCATCGATGCCGACACCCGGAGCACGACGCTGTACTTCCAGCGCTGTACCTGGTGCAACAACCCCACCTTCCAGCGGCTGCTCTGCCCCACCTGCGGCTCCACCGAGCTGCGGCTGGAGCCCAGCGAGGGCACCGGCGTCGTGCGGCGCTGCGCGGTCGAGCAGGCCCGCACGCCGCTGGTCCGCCAGAAGTCGCTGATCCGGATGACGGAGGGGTTCGACGTCTGGTGCATCGTCGACGGGATGCGCAGCACCGTCCCGGTCGGCACCCGGGTGCGGCTGTACTCCTCCCCCGGCTCCGACCAGCCCGAGTTGCGGCTGCTGCCGGTGGAGGAGCCGCCGGTGGAGCAGGAGGCCGAGCCGCGCCCGCTGCCGCCGCTCAAGGGCGGGTTCACCCAGCACCTGGCGGCCTTCGCCGAGTAGGCCGCGACGGGCCCCGCGGCGGACCGCGGGCCCCTGTCGGCCATGCGACGAGGCGCGACGCGACGGAGGGCGTGGCACTCGGTACCGGGGTACCGAGTGCCACGCCCTCCGTTCTTCCGCTGCGCGGATCAGCCCTTGCGGGCCTTCACCTCGGCGGTGAGCTGCGGCAGCACCTCGAAGAGGTCCCCGACCACGCCGTAGTCGGCGAGCTCGAAGATCGGGGCCTCCGGGTCCTTGTTGACGGCCACGATGGTCTTCGAGGTCTGCATGCCGGCCCGGTGCTGGATGGCGCCCGAGATGCCGTTGGCCACGTACAGCTGCGGGGAGACCTGCTTGCCGGTCTGGCCGACCTGGGAGCTGTGCGGGTACCACCCGGCGTCGACGGCGGCGCGCGAGGCACCGACGGCGGCGTCGAGCACGTCCGCGAGCTCCTCGACCACGCCGAAGCCCTCGGCGGCACCGACGCCACGGCCGCCGGAGACCACGATGGCGGCCTCGGTCAGCTCCGGGCGGCCGGTCGAGACGCGCGGGGTGCGCGAGGTGACCTTGGCGGCGTTGCCGGTGAACTCCACCGACACGTTCTCGACCGCGCCGGCGGCCGGGGCGGCCTCCGGGGCGACGGCGTTCGGCTTGACCGTGATGACCGGCACGCCGTTGCTGACGCGGGAGTCGACGGTGTACGAGGCGGCGAACACCGACTGGGTGGCGACCGGGCCCTGGTCGCCGGCGCGGACGTCCACCGCGTCGGTGATGATGCCGGAGCCGAGGCGCAGCGCCACGCGGGCGGCGACCTCCTTGCCCTCACCGGAGGACGTCACCAGGACGGCGGCCACGTCATTGGCCTTGGCGATCTGGGCCAGGGCGTCCACCTTGGGGACGACCAGCTGGTCGGCGAACTCGGCGCCGTCCGCGACGTACACCTTGGCGGCGCCGAACT
>NZ_JBSFGK010000228.1:0-1774 GCF_053596495.1 Kitasatospora sp. NPDC001683 | reverse complement strand
GCTAGGCCGGTCCTTCGCACATGACGAGTTCGGATGAACTGGTGATGCGACCGGTACCCCGGTGGGGTGCTGGTCGTTGAGCCTGGTGTGCCGATATCCCGTTCACGTCGTTCCCGGGTCCACCGTCCGCGCTTCGCCGTGGAGTTGACGCCCGTGGTGGAGAGGCGTCTGGGCGCTCTGCCTGCCTCTGCCGAGTTTCTGCGCCGGCTGGACGTGGCCGGGATCGTCGACGGGCTGTGCCCGATCCGCGAGGTCGCGCATCTCACGCACGGCCAGGTGATCGAGGTGTTGATCGCCAACCGTCTGTCCGCACCGGCGCCGCTGGTGCGGGTGGGCGACTGGGCCCGGGAATGGGCCGTGGAGGAGGTGTTCGGCATCGCCCCGGACCTGCTGGGCGATGACCGGCTCGCCCGCGCGCTGGACGCCATCGCGCCGCACCTGGACAAGCTGGTGGGCACGGTCGGCGCGCAGGCCGTCACGGAGTTCGGCATCGACGTGTCCCGGATCCACTGGGACATGACCTCGATGTCCCTCTTCGGCGCCTACGAGGACCAGGACGAGCAGTTTCCACAGGCCAGGTACGGTCATCCCAAGGACCGCAGGGTCGATCTGAAGCAGATCCAGGCCGGCCTCGCGGTCAGCGGCGACGGCGGCATCCCGCTCTTCCACCGCGTCTACGACGGCGGCGCGGGCGAGGTCGCCCAGGTCGTCGGCGCGATGAAGGCCCTGCGCACGATGGCCGGCCGGCGGGACTTCCTGCTGGTGGCCGACTCCAAACTCGTGTCCCACCCGAACGTCACCGCCCTGCTGGAGGCGAAGGTCGCCTTCGTCGCGCCCGCCCCGGCCTCCAAGGTCCCCCACCACGTCTACGTCGCCCTGGACCCCGACACGGCGACGGTCGTGGACTACGTCCCCGGCCGTGACGCGCACAAGCCCGCTGATCAGCGGGAGGTCTACCGCGTCCTGGAGGACACCCACACCATCACCAGCCGTCGCAAAAGCGACCCGGCGCACACCCTGCGCAGGATTCTTGTCCACTCCACCGGTAACGCCCGCGGCCAGCAGAGCGCCCGCGCCAAACGCCTGGCCCGCGCGGCCGAGGACCTCGACAAGCTCCAACGCGGCGCCGGAGGACGCTTCTACGGCACGGCCGAGAAGATCACCGCACGGATCGGCGTGATCGCCCGCGCCCGCCGGGTCGAGGACTGCCTTCGCACCACCATCACCACCGACGAGGCCGGCCGGCCCGCCCTGGAATGGCACTTCGACCAGGACGTCCTCGACGCCCAGGCCGCCGTCGACGGCTGGTACGCACTACTGACCAACCTCACCCCCGAACAAGCCACCGCGGAAGAGGTCTTCCTGCGCTACAAAGGCCAAACCGTGGTCGAACGCCGCTACCACGACTTCAAGGGCCCACTCGCGGTCGCACCGGTCTTCCTCCAACACAACCGCCGCATCACCGCGCTGATCACCGTGATCTGCCTGGCCCTGCTGGTGTTCTGCCTCATCGAACGACAGGTCCGCCAAGCCCTCGGCCCCGAGCAGACCATGCGCGGCCTCTACCCCGACAACCGAGCCGTCCGCCCCACCGGACGCATGATCTTTTACCACCTGGCGAGCCTGATGATGCGGCCCGGCACCGCAACCAGCCCACCCGTCGTCCTCATCAACCGAGGAGTCCAAGCACACCTGCTCGAACTCCTCGGCATCGACGAAACCCGACCCCGCTGGCTGGAGACCTAAAACCCCATGTGCGAAGCGCGGGGCTAGG
>NZ_JBSFGK010000227.1:0-1798 GCF_053596495.1 Kitasatospora sp. NPDC001683 | reverse complement strand
TCGCCTTCCAGAACACCCCCGAGGTCACCCTCGACCTCCAGGGCCTCACCTTCACCCTCGAACCCGTCGACCTCGGCATCGCCAAGTTCGACCTGTCCGTCAACGTCCAGGAGCAGCACGGGGCGCAGGGCCCGGCCGGCATCCGCGGGGTGCTGGAGTACAACGGCGACCTCTTCGACCGGGCGACCGCCGAGGCGCTGGCCGTCCGGTTCGAGCGGGTGCTGCGCGCACTGGTGGCCGATCCCGACCAGCCGATCGCCCTGGTGGACCTCCTCGACGAGGACGAGCGCCGACAGGTCCTGGTGGACTGGAACGACACCAAGGCCGCTGTCGACCACGCCTGTCTCCCGGAGCTGTTCGAGGCGCAGGCCGCCCGCACCCCCGAGGCGACCGCCGTGCTCGACGGTGACCTCGCGCTGAGCTACGCCGAGCTGAACGCCCGCGCCAACGGCATCGCGCACCGGCTGATCGACGCGGGCGTGGGCCCCGAGGACCTGGTCGCGGTGGCGCTGCCGCGGTCCGCGCAGCTGATGTGCGCCCTGCTCGGCGTCGTGAAGGCCGGCGCGGCCTACCTCCCGGTCGACCCCGACTACCCCGCCGAGCGCATCGACTTCATGCTGCGCGACGCCGCGCCGACCCTGGTGATCTCCGCCGACGGTGCCCCGGTCGAGGGGCTGCGGGGCGGCGGGCTGCAGGTCGACGGGCTGGCCCCCGTCGACGCGAACCCGACGGACCGCGACCGGGTGCGCCCGCTGCGGCCGCACCACCCCGCGTACGTCATCTACACCTCCGGCTCGACCGGCCGGCCCAAGGGCGTGCTGGTGGAACAGCACAACCTCGTCGACTACCTGGAGTGGGCCGGCCGCAGCTACCCGAGCGCGGCCGGGGCGGCGGTGCTCCACTCCTCCGTGTCGTTCGACATGACGGTCACGGCGCTGTTCACCCCGCTGACCGTCGGCGGCTGCGTCCGGATCGCCGAGCTCGCCGACGCCGCGTCGGCGGGCACCGCCCCCACCCTGGTGAAGGGCACCCCGAGCCATCTGCCGCTGCTGGAGGCCCTGCCCGCCGGCGCGTCGCCGACCGGTGACCTGCTGCTCGCGGGTGAGCCGCTGACCGCCGAGACGCTGCGGAGCTGGCGGCAGGCGCACCCGGCCGTGACCGTGCGCAACGTGTACGGTCCGACCGAGACCACGGTGAGCTGCGCCGAGTACCGGATCGAGCCGGGCAGCGAGCCCGGCACCGGCATCCTGCCGGTCGGCCGACCGCTCTCGAACACCCGCGTGTACGTGCTCGGTGCCGGGCTGCGGCCGGTGCCGGTCGGGGTGCCCGGCGAGCTGTACGTGGCCGGGAACGGCGTCGCGCGCGGCTACCTCGGCAGGCCGGGGCTGACCGGTGAGCGCTTCGTGGCCGATCCCTTCGGCGAGCCCGGCTCCCGGATGTACCGCACCGGTGACCTGGCCCGCTGGACCCGCGACGGCGAACTCGTCGTCATCGGCCGCGCCGACCACCAGGTGAAGCTGCGCGGTTTCCGGATCGAGCTCGGCGAGATCGAGGCCGTCCTGGCCCGCCACGCCGCCGTCGCCCGCGCCACCGTGCTGGTCCGCGAGGACCAGCCCGGTGACAAGCGCCTGGTCGGCTACGTCGTCCCGCGCGACGGCGCCGCTCCGGACCCGGCCGAGCTGCGCTCGCACGTCGCCACCGTGCTGCCGGAGTACATGGTGCCCGCGGCGGTCGTGGTGTTGGACGTGTTGCCGTTGACGCCGAACGGGAAGGTGGACCGTAGGGCTCTGCCCGCGCC
>NZ_JBSFGK010000226.1:0-1818 GCF_053596495.1 Kitasatospora sp. NPDC001683 | reverse complement strand
GGCGCGGTCCAGCTTGCCGTTGGGCGTCAGCGGCAGCGCGTCCAGCAGCACGAACGCGGACGGCACCAGGTAGTCCGGCAGCCGCTCGCGCAGGTGCGCCGCCAGCTCCGCCGGGCGGACGGCCGCGTCGGGGCGGGTCGCGGCGTAGCCGATCAGCCGGTCGTCCCGGGCGAGCACGGCGGCCCGGGCGACGGCGGGGTGCTCGGCCAACGCGGCCTCGACCTCACCGAGTTCGACCCGGAAGCCGCGCACCTTCACCTGGTCGTCCGCGCGGGCGACGTACTCCAGCTCGCCGTCGGTACGGCGGCGCACCACGTCGCCCGTGCGGTACATCCGCGCTCCCGCCGGGCCGAACGGGCAGGCCACGAACCGCCCGGCGGTCAGGCCCGGCCGGTTCAGGTAGCCGCGCGCCAGACCGGGGCCGGCGACGTACAGCTCCCCCGCCACGCCCGGCGGCACGAGGCGCAGCCGCTCGTCGAGGACGTACGCCCGGAAGCCCGCGACCGGCCGGCCGATCGGCGGCACGCCGGAGCCGGCCGTGAGCGGGGCGCTCATCGTCGCGCACACCGTGGTCTCGGTCGGACCGTAGGCGTTGATCATCCGTCGGCCCGGCGCCCACCGGGCCACCAGCTCCGGCGGGCAGGCCTCCCCCGCCACCACCAGGGTGGTGGCCGTGAGGTCGGCGCTCTCCAGCGCGGACAGGGCCGAGGGCGGCAGAGTGACATGGCTGACGTCCAACCGGCGGTCCGTCAGCGCCTCCAGCGGCGCCTCGGCGGGGGCCAGCACGAGGGCGGCGCCGGTGAGCAGGGCGCTGCAGAGCTCCCAGAAGGACGCGTCGAAGCTGGGCGAGGCGAACTGGAGCACCCGGCTGCCCCGCGCCACGCCGAGCCGCTCGACCTGCTCCGCCACGAGGCCCGACACCCCGCTGTGGCTCACCACGACGCCCTTGGGGCGGCCGGTGGAGCCCGAGGTGTAGATCACGTAGGCCGGGTGCCGGACGTCGAGCGCGACCTCCGGGTCGGTCTCCGGCCAGTCCGAGACCCCGGCCACCATCGCCGGGTCGTCGACCAGCAGCGCCGGACGGGCGTCCGCCAGCATGAAGTCGATCCGCGTCCGCGGGTACGCCGGATCCACCGGCAGGTACGCCGCCCCGGCCTTCAGCACACCCAGGACCGCCACCACCGCCTCCACCGACCGCGGCAGCGCCACCGCCACCAGCTGCTCCGGACCCACCCGGCGGGCGACCAGCGAGTGCGCGAACCGGTTCGCCCGAGCGTTCAGCTGACGGTACGTCAATTCGGTGTCACCGCAGACCAGCGCGACCGAATCCGGCGCCGCCGACACCTGCGCCGCGAACAGCTCCGGCAGGCTCACCGCGGCCGCCGGGCCCTCGACGGCGGGCAGCAGCTCGCAGCGTTCCTCGGCCGACAGCAGATCGATCCCGCCGATCGGCCGCTCCGGGTTGGCGGCGACCGCGGCCAGCAGCCTGGTCCACCGGGCGACCAGGGCCTCGACGGTCGGGCGGTCGAACAGGTCGGTGCTGTACTCGACCGCGCCGCTGAGCCCGGCCGGCGCGCCGTCCGGCCCGTGCTCCTCCGCGATGCCGAAGGTCAGGTCGAGCCGCGCCGTCCCGGTGGGCAGGGCGATCCCGGAGACTCGCAGGCCGGGAAGGTCGAAGTCGCCACCCGGCGCGTTCTGCACCACCAGCCCGGTCTGGACCAGCGGGTGGTGGGACAGCGACCGGGACGGGTTCAGCACCTCCACCAGGTGCTCGAACGGCACGTCCTGGTGCGCGTACGCCGACAGCGCCGTCTCCCG
>NZ_JBSFGK010000225.1:0-1927 GCF_053596495.1 Kitasatospora sp. NPDC001683 | reverse complement strand
TTCGCCGTCCTGCCACTGGTGGTCCGAGGAGGTGACCACCGAGGCGGGGCCGGACCGGACCGGGACGGTGTCAGCCGACGTTGTTGCCGGTTCGTACATTGTGCGCGGAGACCAACTGGTCCACCTCCGCTATTCGCTCCAGGGCGTGCTCCTCGGTGATGTGGGTGAAGTTCTCGGCCCACGCCGCGGCCAGTTCCTCGATGTCGAGCAGGTCCTGGTCGCCGAAGCGTTCGAGGAGTTCGGCCCGCAGCCCGGGCCCGACGGTCAGGTTCAGGCCGGACAGGTAGGCGTCGATGTCCGCGCTGTTCTTGAAGAACGACGGGTTGCGGTAGTCGACCAGCAGGTCCCAGGCGGGGCTGTTCGGCAGGGGGATGAACCGGGAGAACTCGACGGAGGACAGTTCGACCTCGCCGAGCATCTGCCGGATGCCGTCGATCGTCCGGTCGAGCGTCTCCGGGCGCTCGCCGGGCGCGCCGGCGATGTAGGAGGCGTGGACGGAGATGCCGGCCTTGTTGAGCATCCGGATCGCTTCGAGGTTGGTCTCGCCGGTGGTCTTGTTCTTGCGCTGGGCCTCCAGCATCTCGGGGTCGGCCGCGTCCAGGCCGATGTTGACCCGGGTCACGCCGAGCCGGCGGCACTTGTCGACGTTGTTGCGCTTGGTGAGGCCCAGCGCCCGGGCGTAGACCATCACCTCGATCTCGCCGTCGTCGATCAGCCGGCGCAGGTGCGGCGGGGTGGCCTCGATCAGCGCGTCCACGTAGCGCGGGCTGGCCGTGAAGCTGTCGTACACCTCGAAGAAGAGGTTGACGCCGAAGTCGCGGTAGTAGGTGTCGACGGCCTTCCAGAAGCCGCTGGGCTCACCGGTGTTGACCCTGAGGTCGGCGATGCTGCAGTAGGTGCAGCGCTTGTAGCCGTTCTCGCAGCCGCGGGCGTTGTTGACGGTGATCGGCGTGACCACGTGGTCGTGGAGGTGGCCGAACTGGGCGCGGTAGTTCTCCGCGTAGACGGGCAGCTCCGGGCGGATGAACTCCAGGTCGGGGATGGTGTTCTGCTGCCGGAGCGCGTACGTGGGGGAGGGGTTGACGATGACGGAGCCGTTGTCGTCGCGGTAGCTGAGCGAGGAGACGGCGGACAGCGGCTCGCCCTTGAGCAGGGCACCGACGAACTCGACGAACGGCACCTCGCCGACGTCGTTGGCGATGACGTAGTCGACGGCGGGCCGGTTCTCCAGGATGAGCCGGGGGAAGAAGCCGGGGTGGTCGTCGCCGAGGACGACCTGGGCGCCGGCCCGCTTCGCCGTCTCGGCGATCCGGAGGGCCTCCCCGTAGGTGGGGGTGAGTGCGCTGATGCCGACCAGGTCGGGCTCGAAGTCCCGGACGGCGTCCTGGACGTGGGCGGTGCTGCTGATCCCGCCGTCGACGACGCGGAGGGTGACCTGGTCGCCGTAGGCGGCCCGGACGGCGGTCGCCAGTTGCACGATGCCGATGTGGGGATAGCACGCGTAGTTGGAGGCGTTCGCGTTCTCGGTGGGATTGGGGGCGTTGACGAGCATTAACTTGAGCGACACCGAAGTATCTCCTCTCACCGGGAATTCTTCGGGTAAGGAGTTGTTCGAGAGGGCAGGGTGCACCGCCTGCGGAGGATGCTAGGTGCCGTTTGATGGGCGGGCCATGACAGGGGAACGGGAACGAGCCAGAACCGGACCGTCCGGTCCGCTTGGCGAACCGGGATGAAACCGGACAGATCGCCGCCCGGGTGGCCGTTCCGTCGATATTTCGGGATCCGTCAAACTGGCCGGAACCGTGCGGTCCCGGGGTGTGCGCCCGGATGGCACGGAATGCGGCGGGCCGCGACCGCCGGGCCAGTCCTTGGCGACCCGCGCCGCGAGCACGAACTCCTTGCGCAGCGGGTGCCCCTCGAAGCCGTC
>NZ_JBSFGK010000224.1:0-2209 GCF_053596495.1 Kitasatospora sp. NPDC001683 | reverse complement strand
ATGTCGCAATCCACACCGAGCCAGAAGGCCCTCACTCATTTCAAGATCACCACGCCGTGAGCCCTGTCACCAACCTCCGTGGTCAGTACAGCTAGCGCGCTACGTGTCCGGCGGCACCGACCGTGCCGGATCGAAACGTGTCGGGATCACCAGATCCACCATCTGCTACGTACTGTGATTCAGTGATCACATCTGGGTGATCGCTAGTGTGTCGCCGCCACTGGTGTGGCTGGCACAGGCTGCCCTTACATGAGGTGGAGGTACCAGTGGTCGGGCATGGGAGACAGTGGACCGGTTCGCATCGCGGCACGGGGCCCGAGGAAAGGGGGCAGCGACCACGGCCACGGGCGTGGGTGCGGATCTTCATGGCGGGACTGGCCATGGTGGCAGGACTGGCCTTGCCGGCCGCCGCCTCATCCCAGGCCTGGGCCGCCACCTCGCCGAATGCCTATGTCGCTAACTTCGAGTCGAACTCCGTGTCAGTGATCAATACCGGCACCAACACGGTCATCGCCACCATCGGCGTCGGTAGCTCCCCCTTCGGGGTCGCGGTCGCCCCGAACGGCGCGCACGCCTACGTGGCCAACTTCGGATCTAACAATGTGTCGGTGATCGACACCGCCTCCAACACGGTCACCGCCACCGTCGGTGTCGGTAGCGGGCCGAGGGGCGTCGCGGTCACCCCGGACGGCGCGCACGTCTACGTCGCCAACCAGGGCGACAACACGGTGTCGGTGATCGACACCGCCACCAACACCGTCATTGCCACCGTCGGCGTCGGCGCCGCCCCGACCGGCGTCGCGGTCACCCCGGACGGCGCGCACGTCTACGTCACCAACGCGCAGTCGAACAACGTGTCGGTGATCGAAACCGCCACCAACACGGTCACCGCGACCGTCGGCGTCGGCGCCAACCCGGAGGGTGTCGCGATCACCCCGGATGGAGCGCACGTCTACGTCACTGACGCAGGCTCTACCACCGTGTCGGTGATCGAAACCGCCACCAACACGGTCACCGCCACCATCGGTGTCGGCAACAGCCCGGCCGGTGTCGCGATTACTCCGGACGGCGCGCACGCCTACGTCAGCAACGAGGGATCGAACAACGTGTCGGTGATCGAAACCGCCACCAACACGGTCACCGCCACCGTCGGCGTCGGCACCAACCCGTTGGGCGTCGCGGTCGCCCCGAACGGCGCGCACGCCTACGTCACCAACGTGAACTCGAACAGTGTGTCGGTGATCGCCACCGCCACCAACACGGTCACCGCCACCGTCGGCGTCGGCGTCAGCCCGACCGGCGTCGCGGTCAACCCGGTCAGTCCGGCGCCCTCCCTGACCATCACCAAAACCCACACCGGAAACTTCACCCCAGGCCGCCAGGGCACCTACACCATCACCGTCGGCAACAACGGGACCGCCCCCACCGACGGCACCACGGTCACCGTTCACGACACCCTCCCGGCCGGACTCACCGCCATCAACATCAGCGGCAGCGGATGGCGCTGCACTACGAGGACCCTCACCTGCACCCGCAGCGACGTCCTCAACCCCGGGAACGCCTACCCGCCCATCACACTGCGGGTCCGCGTGGCCCGCACCGCCACCGGCACCCTCACCAACACCGCCACCGTCAGCGGAGGCGGCGACGGCACCGCCACCGCCACCGACCCCACCGTCATCGACCCCTGCGACCACCATCACCACTGGTGACCACACCACCCCTGGCCACCGGCCCATCGAGCCGGCACATCTGAACAGTCGAACGCTTCGCCGGCATCCACGCTCGACCCAACGAGCGTGGATGCCGCCGTATCGGGGGCCGCCGCCCCGCCCGAGCGGCCCTATGTGGCTGCGCTGGTCCGGCCAACGGTCATCACGCGGTGCCTCCAGGTGGTCGGGAACGAGTACGGGCGGCCGTCCCGGCCTGGGCGGGCCGGGACGGCGGGGTACGGATGGCGGGTGCGGGGCGGGTCAGCCGATGACGGTCTCGGCATGCCGGTGGAGCGCGTCCTGGAGCTGGTCGCGGTTCATCGTGGAGCGGTGCCGGGTGTCGAGCTGGGGGGCCTGCTGGTACAGCTCCGCCTTCGTGAGCTGGTCGAGGTCTGCCTTCTGCTGAAGACCACCATCTGGGGCTATGACGGCGGTTTCCCCGGTTCGACCTTCGTCGGGCGCCGGGGCCGGCCGGTGTCGGTGCGGGTGCGCAACCG
>NZ_JBSFGK010000223.1:0-2251 GCF_053596495.1 Kitasatospora sp. NPDC001683 | reverse complement strand
CGGTGCAGGCGACGCCGAGGACGGTGACGGCAGCCGGGGTGCACGGCGATCCGCCGATCGCCACCGGGCCCCGCCCTCCGGGTTCCCGCTCTCCGCAGGTCCAGTCGCCGCGATGCCCAGCCTCGGGGCGGCCTCGGTTCGACGTCGACCCGACGTCGGGCCGGCGCCGGCGCTACCGGTACTCGCGCAGCCGGGCCCGCACCCCCAGCGCGGTGAGCGCCAGCGCCGCCGCCAGCGCGGCCCCGGCCAGGGCCGCCGTGGTGCCGTCGAGGTCGCCGTCGGTCGCCGAGACCGCCGCGTCCATCGCCGTCCGGTTGACCGTGATGGTGTCCTCCATGGCCGCGCTCAACTGCCCGAACTGGTAGTTGGACTGCCCCTTGGCGAGCCCGGTGTTGAGCGTGATCGCGTCCTTGACCTTCCCCGTGTCGTGCAGGTTCCGCATCCGCCGGTCGATCACCTGGTACTCCTGGAAGGCGCCCAGGACCCGCTCGGCGGCGTCCTGCTCGCCGGGGAAGGTGATGTTGCGCAGCTCGCTGCCCAGGAAGCCGCCGAACGGGACGACGGAGCGGTCCGCGCGGTGCCGGTCGAAGGCGTTCTGCAGCTGGGAGCCGTAGCTGCCCAGGGTCGCGCCGTCGATTCGGACGACCGCCTGGCTCTGCTCCAGGTAGGCCTGCTCCCACACGGCCGCGCGGCCCGGGTCGATCAGGTAGCGGCTCTCGTCGGCGTTCATGTCGTACGCGACGGCGCGGGCCCGGCTGAGCGCGATCACCGAGTCGTAGGCGTCGCTCTTGGCGGTCACCAGGTGGTCGTCGGTGCGGCCCACCAGGCTCAGCCCGGTCACCAGCACCACACCGGTCAGCAACGTGACGGCCGCCAGCGCGGGGTTGAGCACCCGGCGGTAGCGCACGGCCAGCACGCGCTGGAGCCCGAGCAGCGCCGCGAGGGCGAGCAGGCCGACGACGAACAGCCACCACCAGCCGCTGCTCAGGGCGTCGCGCTGCTGGGCGTAGACGTGGTCGACGGTGGCCTCGTTGGCCGCGGTGACCTGGTCGGCGGCGGGCAGCAGCTGATTGCGCAGCAGGTCGGAGGCCTGCCGGTAGGCGTCCAGGGCGGCGGGCGAGGGCTGGCCGGCCGGGGCCTTGGCCTGTTCCTCCAGCAGCTGGGCGCGGGCCACCAGGGCCTCGTAGCTGCCGAGCCGGCCGAGCACCAGCTGGACGGCGCGCTGCCCGGCCGGGTCGCCGGCGGCCGACTGGGCGGCCTGCTGGAGGTCGTCGTCAGCCTGGTTGCGGCGCTGCTCGTAGGTGTCCAGGGTCTGCCTGCGCAGGGTGGTGTAGTCCTGGTCGTCGCCGACCAGCAGCAGGTTGGCGGCCTGGGCGTCCATGTCGCTGAGCGCGAAGTAGAGGTCCGCGGCACGGGTGGCCTGCGGGGCGGCCCGGTGGCCGATGGTGTCGGTGCCGTCGCGGGCGCCGCCGAGGACGGCGGTCGCGGTGGCGCCGAGGCCGATCAGGGCGGCCAGGCTCAGCGCGGCGAGGCCGCGGACCAGGCGCGGGGTGGTCCAGTACGAGCGGCTGCCGACCGTGCGGAGGCTCCGGCGGAGCCGGGCCAGCGGGCCGGACGTGGCACCCGGCCCGGCCGCTGGTCCGGGGCCGTCGTCCTCTCCCGCAGCCGCCTCCTCCGAGGTGGCCGATCCGCCCGCTGTCGAGGTGGTCATGACGACACGTCCCTTCCCCCGTTGCACGGCCTGCCGGGGCTCCGGGGTGAGCTCCGAGCGCAGAACCGTTTCTCTCCGCCGCGCGACGCTAGTGCCACCCCACCTGTGACGGAGCGCGTCCTGACGCCTCCTTGACGCCGCCGACCGCCCTTCTTGACGGTTCCTTAACACCGGTCGGATAGCAGGTCGAGAGCCGCTCGGAGAGCCGGCCTCAGAGCCGGGTCGCACTTACTCCGAAAACCGCGGCAGCGTCAACCCTCCCGCCCCGGCGGAACGTTCGTCCAGCTGGGCCGATTACGGACCGGCGCTGCCGCCACTACGCTACGTCGCGTCAACTACCCGGCTCTGAAGGGCCTGGCTTGAGGTCAACCATGTGCCCGATGAGTCGCCCCACCGGTGGTCACCTCGTCCTGCGCGGTGTTCTACGCCGCGCTGGGGCGGTTGACTGCGCCCCGCTGCCACGCATCAGCCGCGCGGTGGCGGATGTTGCGGGAGCCTCCCCCAGCCTTCGGCCGGGAGGTGCCCCCATCATCCGCGTGC
>NZ_JBSFGK010000222.1:0-2453 GCF_053596495.1 Kitasatospora sp. NPDC001683 | reverse complement strand
GAGGGCGGTGATGACGCCCAGGGCGACCGTGGCGATCGCGAGGGCGAGGAGGACGGCGAAGGCCGCCCCGATCAGGAATCGCACGGGTGCTCGCGCTCGGCGTCGAGGAGCAGCACAAGGAGGTTCAGGAGGGTCGAGGTGGGCGCCGTGTTGAAGCGGACGAGGACCCGGCCGTCGAGGGTGTGGTCGAGGTCGGCGGAGGGCCAGATGAGGCCGAACTTCTTGCCGCGCTCGTGGAGTTCGGCGAGGAGGGTGCGGATGTGGTCGTCGGTGTAGGCGCGGATACGGGGGTCGGTGGGCTTCATGGGGAAGCGGCGCTTCACTCGGCACCGCCCAGGTCGCACTCGAACCAGATGGTCTTGCCGCGCTTCTGCGGGTCGATGCCCCAGCGGTCGGTGAGGCCCTCGACGAGCTGGAGGCCCCGGCCGGACTCGGCGAGGAGGTCGAGGGGCTGCATGTCGGGCAGCACCGGGCTCTCGTCCGAGACGGCCACCCGGAGGGTGTTGGCGGTGAGGGAGAGGATCTGGACGACCGGCGCGGGGGTGTTCGCGTGGCTCCAGGCGTTCACGATCAGCTCGCCGAGGGCGAGTTCGGCGTCGAAGGTGTCCGAGGGCGGCCAGCCGAGGCGGGTCATGGCGTCCTGGAGGGACTGCTTGGCGAGGGTGAGCGAGGGCGTGTTGAGGTGACGCATGGGAGTTCTCCCGGCGTGGTGTGGAGTGGAGATCCGGCGGACATGGGTCGCCGTGAGCCAGGCCAGGCAAATGAGCATGGCTGCTCTGCGGTGCCTGCTGGCAGGCATTACTGACGATCCGTCGGATCGATGTGAGAACGACGATAGCGCAGCAGGTGGCAAATTTGAGACCATCGCGAGAAAGTTCCCTCTAACGTGGCTGCCTCGCCCCGGAGCCCTGCGGCACACTGATCTCATCACCCGCAGAGAGGACGTCATGGCCCTTCGATCGAACCCAACCCTTCGCCAGCGACGCCTGGGGACCGAGTTGCGGAGGATTCGAGAGCAGGCCGGCCTCGGCGGCAGCCAGCTGGCACGCGAGCTCGGCATCCAGCCCGCGCAGATCACGCAGATGGAGAGTGGGAAGAGCGGGATCAGCGTCGAGCGGCTGCGGACGATCGCCGCCGTGTGCATGTGTACCAATCAGCCGCTGATCGACGCGATGGCGCGCATGGCCTCAGAGCGCGGGAAGGGCTGGTGGGAGGAGTACCGCGCCACCCTGACCATCGACTTCCTTGAAGTGGCAGAACTTGAGGGTCACGCCGAGCGGATCTCCTTCTGCAATACCGTCTACCTGCCTGGTTTGCTCCAGACCAAGTCCTACGCATCTGCGATGTTCGCCCGCCTCGTGCCTCCCCTGCCTCCACAGGATGTCGAGACCAGGACTACGTTCCGACTCAGGCGCCAGGAAGTCGTCCAGGCGACTCCGGTCCGGGCTTTCATCCACGAAGCTGCACTTCGCATGCAGTTCGGAGGTCCTCTGGTGCTCATCGACCAACTCGCTGCACTGCTGAACGACGCGGAGCGGCCGGGACTTTCCATCCGGGTCGTTCCGTTCGACGTTGACACCTTCCCAGGCACCGGTGAGAACCTGACCTACGTCGAGGGGCCAGTACCCGAGCTGGATACGGTCCAGATGGACGTCGCCCCAGGCACGTTGTTCTTCGACTCGCCCGCCAATCTGGCCAAGTACCGAACCATCTTCTCCAGCTTGGACGCCACTGCTCTCTCCGAGGAACAATCGTGCGACTTCATCCGATCCATTATGAAGGAAATGAAATCTACCTATGCCTAGCTCGGAGTGGCAGAAGTCCAGTTACAGTGCCTCAGGCAACGAGTGCGTCGAAGTACGCGCGATAGACCGCCTGATCGAGCTCCGCGAGTCCGACGAGGGACACCTCATCCTTCGCACCACCCCGACCGCCCTCTCCGCCCTCCTCGACGGCATCAAAGCCGGCGAATTCGACCACCACGCCTAACACGCCCCGGAGTAGGAAGTCGGCGGGCCCGACTTCCTACTCCTCCCCATACCATGCTGGCCGCCATGAAGATCGCTGCCGCCCAGCTGTCCTGCGTCCCCGCCGACATCCCGGCCAACGTCCGGCAACTCGTCGCCCTCGCCAACCACGTCGGCCCCTCCGGCCCCTGGACCGGCTGCGGCGGCGCCGCCCTGTGGGCCCCCGGCGGCACCCTCCTCGCCGAGGCCGACGACCACTCCACCACCGTCGCCGTCGCCGACATCCCTGAGGCCTCCTGAGCCATTCCGGTCGTTGACTCGGGCTGTCCGGACGACGGCGGCAGTGTGGCGGCGGGCCAGGCCGATCGTTCTCCTTAGGTTGCGCGCTAGGTGTTCTGACTCGTGAGGTTGGGGACGCGGCTGGCGGGTGGCTTGCCTGCGAGTGCTGTGTGTCCGCGGTGGTGATTGTAGGTGTGGAGCCAGGCG
>NZ_JBSFGK010000221.1:1073-2556 GCF_053596495.1 Kitasatospora sp. NPDC001683 | reverse complement strand
ACGCTCGACTGGGATACCCCAGCCGAGCGTCTACGTGATCTACTCACCACCTAAAACCAAGTGGTGTTGCGACGACCCCTGGAATCCAAGGTTCCTCCGGGGAACGGCAGGGCCTCACGGCGTTTCAGGGCGCTCAGGCCTGGGCGTCGCCCTTGGCCTCGGCCTTGTCGGCCTCGGGGGCCTTGTCCGCCTTGGCGTCCTCGGCACGCTCGGGCACCACGCCGTCGAAGTCCTCGTCGATCTCGAGGTCGTCCTCGTCGTAGTACTCCTCGACGTCCTCCTCGTCCTCGAAGATCACGCGGTCGTCGGCGACGTCGCCGCCGCGCTTCTTCGCGGGGGCGTCGGCCTGCTCGGCGTCGTCCTCGGCCAGCTCCGGGTCGAGCGCGTCGGTGAACTCCACGCCGTCGATCTCGGCCAGGCGCTCCGAGGCGTTGGTCGAACCGTCGGTGTCGGCCTCGGCCGCCTTGGCGAACCAGTCACGGGCCTCGTCACCACGGCCGGCCGCGATCAGCGCCTCGGCGTAGGCGTACCGCAGACGCGCGGTCCACGGGTGCACGGCGCTGGAGGCCAGCTCCGGGCTCTGCAGGGTGACGACGGCGGCGTCGAACTGCTCCATGTCGCTGCGGGCACCGGCCGCCACCAGGCGCATCTCGACCTGGCCGGCCTTGTCCAGCTGCTTCACCTCGGGCTCACCGGCCATCGCCAGCGCCCGCTCCGGACGGCCCAGACCGCGCTCGCAGTCGGCCATCACGGGCCACAGGTCGGCACGGCCGGTCATCCGACGGGCGGCGCGGAACTCGGTCAGCGCCTCGGAGTACCGCTGTGTCATGTACGAGGCGAACCCGGCCGCTTCGCGGACGGCGGCCACGCGGGAGGCCAGCCGCAGCGCGACGCGCGAGTACTGGTACGCCTCCTCCGACTCACTGTCGAGCAGGCGGGCGACCATCACCAGGTTGCGGGCGACGTCGTCCGCAAGGGTCTTGGGCAGGCTCTTGAGCTCCTGGCGCACGTCCGCGTCCAGCTCGAAGCCGGTGACGTCCTCCGGGATCGGCAGGCGCTTGACCGGCTCGTAGTTGCCGCGACGGTCGTCGTAGTCCCGACGGTCCCGGTCGCCGCCGCGGTCGTCCCGGCGGTCGTCGCGACGGAAGCCGCCCTGGCGGTCGTCACGGCGGTAGCCGCCGCGGTCGTCCCGACGGTCATCGCGGCGGAAACCGCCACGGTCGCCGCCGCGCTCACCGCGGTCACCGCGGTCGCGGTTGAAGCCACCGGAGGGGCGGTCGTCACGGCGGAAGCCGCCGCCCTGCGGACGGTCGTCACGGCGGTAGCCGCCGCGGTCGTCACGGTCGCGGTTGAAGCCACCGGAGGGGCGGTCGTCACGGCGGAAGCCACCGCCCTGCGGACGGTCGTCACGGCGGTAGCCGCCGCGGTCGTCACGGTCACGGTTGAAGCCACCGGAGGGGCGGTCGTCACGGCGGAAGCCACC
>NZ_JBSFGK010000221.1:658-976 GCF_053596495.1 Kitasatospora sp. NPDC001683 | reverse complement strand
ACCGCCCTGCGGACGGTCATCGCGACGGTAGCCGCCGCGGTCGTCACGGTCACGGTTGAAACCACCCTGCGGACGGTCATCCCGACGGAAGCCACCACCCTGCGGACGGTCATCACGGCGGAACCCGCCGCGGTCACCGCCACGGTCGTCACGGTCGCGGTACGACGGGCGGTCGTCACGACGCGGACGGTCATCACGGTCGTCCCGACGGAACCCACCCTGCGGGCGGTCGTCACGGCGGAAGCCACCGCCCTGCGGACGGTCATCGCGACGGTAGCCGCCGCGGTCGTCACGGTCACGGTTGAAACCACCCTGCGG
>NZ_JBSFGK010000221.1:0-558 GCF_053596495.1 Kitasatospora sp. NPDC001683 | reverse complement strand
CGGTCATCCCGACGGAAGCCACCACCCTGCGGACGGTCATCACGGCGGAACCCGCCGCGGTCACCGCCACGGTCGTCACGGTCGCGGTACGACGGACGGTCGTCACGACGCGGACGGTCATCACGGTCATCGCGGCGGAAGCCGCCACGGTCGTTGGACCAGCCCCCACGCGACCGGGGCTCGTAGCCTCGGCCGTCGTCCGATCGACGCTCGGGACGGCCCTCGGGCTGGTTC
Source organism: Kitasatospora sp. NPDC001683 (assembly GCF_053596495.1). Classification (NCBI taxonomy): domain Bacteria; kingdom Bacillati; phylum Actinomycetota; class Actinomycetes; order Kitasatosporales; family Streptomycetaceae; genus Kitasatospora; species Kitasatospora sp. NPDC001683. The sequence goes on along the minus strand of NZ_JBSFGK010000221.1, from coordinate 324 downwards.
GACATCCTGGTGACTCCTTCTGCTGCTTCAGCTCCACCGCGGACCGAGCAACTCCAGTGCCGTCACCGCGGTATCGGCGCCGGCCTCCTGGCCGCGCACCATCTCCATTGTCCGGCATCCCGGAAGCCTTCGCGCCTGGGCGAAAGTCCCGGTCTGCCGGCCTCGTACAAGTTCGCAAAACACAAAAAGGCCGCGGCCCCAGCGAGTCGCTGGGGCCGCGGCCTTGAATAATTGTTCGGCGGCGTCCTACTCTCCCACAGGGTCCCCCCTGCAGTACCATCGGCGCTGTGAGGCTTAGCTTCCGGGTTCGGAATGTAACCGGGC
>NZ_JBSFGK010000220.1:0-2589 GCF_053596495.1 Kitasatospora sp. NPDC001683 | reverse complement strand
CCGGGGCGGGGCGGCCCCCCCCGCGGGCCCCACCCCGCCGGGGGGGGGGGGGGGCCCCCGGGGGGGGGCCCCCCCCCCGGGGGCCCCCCCCCCCCCCCGGGGCCGCCGCCGCGCGGTCTGACGGCGGGACCGTCAAGGCGAGGTGGAGTCGGGTAAGGGGAAGTTAAAATCCGCGTGCACCTGCCGTGTTGGCGGGTCCACCGCGGTGCGCCCGATTCGGGGACGATCGGCCCGGGCGGGGTGGGCGTGCGGGCGCCTGCGGGCGCCCACGGGTGCGACCGGGCCGAGTGCCCGTGGATGGGTGCCGCTGATCCTCGTCGTCCGTGGGGGACTTGTGTGCGACGGTCAGTGAAATATCATATGGCGCATTGCACAGCGGTCCGGTCGAGATCCGGTTCCCATCCCCCGCCGCATCCGGTTGACGAGCTGTCAGCTCCGTACCCGCACCGCAAAAACGTGCACACCCTTCCCCCATGTCACGAGAGACGGAACCCGACCCGTGTTCAGATTCCGATCCCGCTCCTCCGATCCCGCTCAAGGCGCCGGCCGCGCCCAACGCGCCCCGCGCACGGCCCTGGTGGCGCTCGCGGCCGCCCTGGCCGGCGCCGCGCTCAGCAGCCCGCTGTCCGCGATGGCCGACAATCACGCGCCGCAGGCCGCCACCGTCGCCGTCGAGCCCGGCACCCCGAAGGCGGCCGCCGCCCCGCAGAAGTCCGGCCCGCGCCGGGCCAGGGCGGCCAGGACCGGCCCGGTCGCCGCCGCGAACACCGGCGGCAAGAAGACGCCCCAGCTGGTGGACGGCGCCGATCCGGGCACCGGCAAGGACGGCGACGGCAACGTCGCCAACCAGTACGACCTCCAGGTCACCTACAAGGGCGGCCAGGAGTCGACCGGTGTGGTGATCGGCGCGCCCAAGGTCTACCTGGTGCTCTGGGGATCCCAGTGGGGAACGCCCTCGACCAACTCCTCCGGCGACACCGTGACCACCGGGGACCCGGACCAGGCCGCCCCGTACCAGCAGGACTTCTTCAAGGGCCTCGGCAGTGCGGGCGACGGCTGGAGCGCCGTGCTGACCCAGTACTGCGAGGGCATCGCCGCCGGTTCCATCCAGTGCCCGGCCGGCTCCGCGCACATCCCGTTCCCCCAGCAGGGCAGCGTGCTCGCGGGCGTCTGGGTGGACAACAGCGCCCCCGCGCCGCAGGCCGCGACCGAGCCGCAGCTCGGCGCCGAGGCGCTGGCCGCCGCCAAGCACTTCGGCAACCTGACCGAGGCGCAGAACCGCAACGTCCAGTACATCATCGACTCGCCGCAGGGCACCGACCCGGACAAGTGGAAGGAACTGGGCTACTGCGCCTGGCACGACTTCCAGCGCTCGCCGTACGGCCAACTCGCCTACACCAACATGCCGTACCTGACGGACGTGGCCGGCTGCGGCACCAACTGGTTCGGTGAGAACACCCCGCGGGGCCGGCTCGACGGCTACGGGATCATCGGCGGCCACGAGTACGCGGAGACGGTGACCGACCCGAACACCCCGGGCGGCTGGACGGACGCCACCGGTCAGGAGATCGGCGACAAGTGCGCCTGGATCCCGAAGGGTTCCAACGGCGGGCTGTTCTTCGAGGACCTGGCCACCGGCAGCTTCCCGCTGCAGACCCTGTGGTCCAACTCCGACCACCTGTGCATGGCCTCGGACCCGGTGGTGACCAGCCCGCCGGTCTCGGTGAGCACGATGTGCGACCGGATCGACAAGGCCGGGCAGCTGTTGTCGATCCCGGCGGTGGGCGTGTCCAGCAGCGGTTCGGCCCTCACCTACAGCGCCACCGGGCTGCCGCAGGGGCTGGCCATCGACGCGAGGAGCGGGGTCATCTCCGGCACCGCGGCCGCGACCACCGGCTACCAGCGGATCAACGTGACGGCGACGGACGCGGCGGGCAGGACGGCCTCCACCGGCTTCTGGGAGAACGTCAGCGCGAGCGGCGGGAGGGGCTGCAACCCGATCGAGCAGCTCATCGACCCCGGCTTCGAGAACGGCTCGGCGGACGTCAACCACACGGTGATGACGGACTCCTGGGGCCCCTCGGGCTACAACATCATCACCCCGTCCAGCCTGCACGCGCCGCACTCCGGCTCCTGGTACGCCTGGCTCGGCCAGAACACCGGCACGGACGACTCCATCACCACCTACCTGAACACCTACCCCGGCTACGGGCAGGCGACCTTCTCCTTCTGGCTCGACACCGAGACGACCAACACCTCCGGTTCCTCGCCCGACACGTTGTCGCTGGTGGCGATCGACCAGTACACCGGGCAGCCGCTCGGCACGGTGAAGACCTGGACCAGCCAGAACCCGACCAACGGCTACCAGTACCAGTCGGTCGACCTCTCCCCGTTCATCGGGCAGGTCGGCTGGGGGACCACCATCGGCCTCAAGCTGGTCTCCCACGAGACCGGTGCGACCCCGAGCACGGCGTTCCTGATCGACGACGCCTCGGCTCGCGAGAGCTGACCCCTGGTTCGAACTCCGGCCCCGGCACCGCGCGTCGCGGTGGCGGGGGCGGCTGCTACCGGGTGTGGGCGTTCGTACGG
>NZ_JBSFGK010000219.1:0-2682 GCF_053596495.1 Kitasatospora sp. NPDC001683 | reverse complement strand
GTCCAAGCACACCTGCTCGAACTCCTCGGCATCGACGAAACCCGACCCCGCTGGCTGGAGACCTAAAACCCCATGTGCGAAGCGCGGGGCTAGGCCGCAGTGACCGGTTGCCCCGGTACGGCCGGCAGCCAGTCGGCGAGCTCCCGGGCCTCCGAGCCGCGCAGGCCGAGCGCCAGCATCAGGGTGGCCTGTGGCGTCGGCACGAACGGACGCCGCAGCAGCTTCATCCCGGCCTGCTCCGGCGTCCGGTCGGCCTTGCGCTGGTTGTCCTCCGCGCACGCGGCCACGGTGTTCAGCCAGCTGTCCTCGCCACCGCGCGACCTGGGCTGCAGGTGGTCCACCGTGGTGGCCCGGCGCCCGCAGTACGCGCACAGGTGCTGGTCCCGGGCCAGGACCCCCCGCCTCGACCACGGGGCCTGTTGTCGGAACGGCACCCGTACGTACCTCTGCAGTCTGATCACCCGTGGCACCGGAACGGCCACGCCCGTCCCCCGGATCGAGCGCAGCGGGTGCGCCTGCTCCACCACCGCCTTGTCCTGGAGCACCAGGACGACGGCGCGCTGGAGCGACACCGTCGTCAGGGGCTCGTAGCTCGCGTTCAGAACCAGCGTGTTGCGCACTCGGCACACCCTTCCCACGGGCGTGCCACGGCGGCACGACCGTCTCCACACACGTCACTGCCGCCGCACGGCGGTGAAACCACTCTGAATGGGCCCGCAGCCGACTAACAACGGAATTTCCGGTGTCGCGGAGGAGCCCGGGGAGCGGTGCCGCCGGCCCGGCCCGGTGCGGCCCGGTGCGCTCCCCGGTGCCTCGGGGAAAACTCGCTGGCCGGAACCGCGTAGGCTCTATCAGGCTGGAGTCGTACCGACCCGGGGCCCCACCGAACCGGGCCGACAGCGGGCGGACGCCCGATCGAAGGAGAAGCGTGACCGTGACGGACATCGTCGACGAGCTGCGGTGGCGTGGGCTGATCGCCCTGTCCACCGACGAGGACGCACTGCGCAAGGCGTTCGCGGACGGCCCGGTCACGTTCTATTGCGGCTTCGACCCGACGGCCCCCAGCCTGCACCTCGGCAACCTGGTGCAGATCCTCACCATGCGCCGCATCCAGCAGGCGGGGAACCTCCCGCTCGGCCTGGTCGGCGGTGCCACGGGCCTGATCGGCGACCCGAAGCCCACCGCCGAGCGCGTGCTCAACGACCCCGAGACGGTGGCCGGCTGGGTCGAGCGCCTGCGCGGGCAGGTCTCGCGGTTCCTCGACTTCGAGGGCCCGTACGCGGCGCGCATGGTCAACAACCTGGACTGGACCTCCGGGATGTCGGCGATCAGCCTGCTGCGCGACGTGGGCAAGTACTTCCGCGTCAACAACATGATCGCCAAGGAGGCCGTCGCCCGACGGCTCAACTCCGACGCGGGCATCAGCTACACCGAGTTCAGCTACCAGATCCTCCAGGGCATGGACTACCTGGAGCTGAACCGCCGCTACGGCTGCACCCTGCAGACCGGCGGCAGCGACCAGTGGGGCAATCTCACCGCCGGTACGGACCTGATCCGCAAGGCCGACGGCAAGTCCGTGCACGCGCTGGCCACGCCGCTGATCGTCAAGGCCGACGGCACCAAGTTCGGCAAGACGGAGTCCGGCACGGTCTGGCTCGACCCCGAGCTGACCACCCCGTACGCCTTCTACCAGTTCTGGCTGAACGCGGACGACCGGGACGTCTCCAACTTCCTGCGGATCTTCAGCTTCCGCTCGAAGGAGGAGATCGAGGAGCTCGAGCGCGAGACCGCCGAGCGCCCCGCCGCCCGCCTCGCCCAGCGCGCCCTGGCCGAGGAGCTGACCACGCTGGTGCACGGCGCCGAGCAGTACGAGCGTGCGGTCGCCGCGTCCAAGGCGCTGTTCGGGCAGGGCGACCTGGCCGACCTGGAGGCCCCGACCCTGGCCGCGGCCCTGGCCGAGGTCCCGAAGGCCGAGGTCGCCGAACTCCAGCCGGTGGTCGACCTGTTGGTCGCCGTCGGCCTGGCGCCGAGCCGCTCGGCCGCCCGCCGGACGATCAAGGAGGGCGGCGCCTACCTCAACAACGTCAAGGTGACGGACGAGGAAGCGGTGCCGACCGAGGCCGACCTGCTGCACGGCCGCTGGCTGGTGCTGCGCCGTGGCAAGCGCAACCTGGCGGCGGCGGAACTGGTCCCGGCCGGCTGATCGGCCTGCCGACCTGTCTGCTGGCCTGTCAGCCGACCTGTCAGTTGATCGACTGGCTTGAAGCACACCCACTCTGAGCTGCGGCTTTGAGCCCCGAGGGTCGGATCTGGACAGATCCGGCCCTCGACGTTTGACGATGTCCTCCAGGTGGCCTAGTGTTGAACGAGTCGCTGGAGCGGCCACCCCACTCAGCAGGACCCACTCTCACACCTCGAAGCCCATTCGGTTGGGTCTCTCGGCGTTGCCGTTGACAGGTGTGAGCGTGAATTTCGAGTAACTCTCGAAATGCGCTAACGTGGTGGTCGTCGCAGAAAGCGGCCCCGGCCGGTTCGGGAAATTGGATGAGTGAAACTCCGGAAAGCGGAGCGGAAAACATCTGATAAACTGGAAACACGAAAGAACGAAGCGCCCGGAGGGCCCGCTGGAAGGCGGTCCGAAGGAAGCGTCCGTTCCTTGAGAACTCAACAGCGTGCCAAAAG
>NZ_JBSFGK010000218.1:0-2721 GCF_053596495.1 Kitasatospora sp. NPDC001683 | reverse complement strand
GGTGACGTACCGTTCGTTCACCGGGGAGAGCTGGAGCAACGGCCCGCAGGGGACGGACCACATCATGACCCACAAAGCTGCCCGGGTTCACCGTCGGGAACAGCTGGGCGAAGGCGTCGAAAGCGGTGGCGATGTCCGCCTCGGCCCAGAACCGGTGGTAGTTGAAGGTGGGTGCGGCGCCCCCGTTGAGGTAGGCCTGCACCTTGGACCACTGGGGGTCCTTGGTGTACCAGGGGCGGATGGACAGGAAGGTGTTGCTGGACGAGCTGATCCTGGTGCCGTCCGGGTACGTGCCGCTCCAGCCGGGCGGGACGTACAGCCCCTCGTGGGTGGTCGGCGAGTATGCCTGGGTGAAGCGGCTGAAGTCGGCGCGGGTCTCGGTGGCCGAGTAGCCCAGGCTGTCGGTGTACTTGGCGTGCAGGGTGTCCAGGATGGACTGGGCGAACTTCTGGGCGCTGCTGCTACCGGACTTGGCCGCGTAGTAGGCGAGGGTCTTGGCGAGCGAGCCGGCCACACCGACGTCCGTGGCGGTGCCGCTCGCGGTGACGTGCAGACCGGCGTTGCCGCCGGGGCTGGTGGCGCTCCAGGTGTCGGGAGCGCCCGTCCAGGAGAGCTTGTCGGGCGTGGTCAGGGTGCCGGTGGACGGGTCGGCCTTGGACACGGACATCGCCCACGGCACCCACTTGTCGAGGATGGCCTTCGCCCGGGTGTCGCCGGTGGCGTAGTAGTACTCGGCGAACCGCTCCATCGACCAGGTCTGGAACCCGAACCACTGGTTGGAGGCCGGGTCGTGGTACTCCGGCTGCCAGTCGTAGTACAGGCCGTAGAAGGTCGGGTCGCCGGCCGGCGGGGCCGCGTCGTCGCCGTAGTTCCCGCCCCAGCTGTTGGTGGCGCCGCCCGCGATGCCGCCCTCGGTGGACTGCAGCCACTGGAAGAACTGGAGCTGCTTGTCCAGGCTGCCCGCCCAGTCGGTGGCTCCGCTCGGCGAGAGCGGTTTCAGGCCGGGGTCGTTGGCGAGCACCCAGGCGGCCATCGGGTTCTGGTAGCCCTGGTGGGCTGCGGAGCCGGAGATCCGCCAGGACCAGCCGCCGTCGGCCGCTCCGCCCCAGGCGAAGTACCAGGTGAGCAGGCCGAGTTGCTCGCTCGCCTTGGAGCTGCCGCCCGGGCAGGCGGTGGAGCCGAGGCAGTTGCCCGCCTGCTTGAAGTACTTGTCGTAGAGCGAGTAGCGCAGGTAGTCGCCGAGCTTGGCGGCCTTGGCGAGGGTCGCGCTGATGGCCGCGCTCTTGCCCTGCGACTTGGCGAACTGCTCCGCCCAGTAGGCGGCCTGGACCAGCCGGGCGTCGGCGTCCGGCGCGTCGGTGTACTTGTACTGCTTGCTGTAGTTGCCGCCGCCGTCGTTGTACAGGCTGAGGAAGCCGGAGCCGCTGTTGCCGTACTTGAACAGGTCGCAGTCGGGCTGCGGCACGGTCTCCCAGACCGACTCCTCCGGGCCGCGCTGGAAGGTGTTGATCAGGCTGGGCTTGCTGGTGCCGTCCTCGCACTGGCCGAAGCCGTACTTGTTGTCGGTGTCCAGCAGCCAGGCCGGGGCGTACACGTCCGGGGTGCCGTAGGTGCTGTTCAGCTCGCCGGAGAGCGGGTCGGTGCCGACCGGCACGCCGCTGTTCAACTTGACCGGGTACTGGTCGGGTTGGGCCTTCTCCGGGCCGTACTGGGCGGGCTTGGCCGGGTTGTAGGTGCTCTGGCCGGGCTGCTGGGCGTGGCTGGGGATCAGGTTCGTCTCCAGGCTGGTCCAGGCGTTGTTGAAGGCCGTCCAGTCACCGGTCACCCGCCCGTAGTCGGCCTCCAGCCACAGCCAGTAGCTGTAGGTCTCGGAGGTGGTCTCGTGGCCGTAGTCGGGAGCCTCCACGACCAGGGTCTCCACCGCGTGGTACGGGATGCCCTGGGGGCTGAAGTACCCGTTCGCGGGGTTCTTGATCTTGCTGTAGAGGTCCAGGAAGTACTGGTCGTAGCCCGAGGTCTTCGCCGCCTCGGTCACCGTGACGGCGCCGGAGCCGAAGCCGGTGGCGGAGGCGGTGAAGGTCGCGGTGCCACCGACCTGGCCCGCGTCGGTGCCCGCCGCGACCGTGACGGTCTGCGGGACGTTCCAGTTGGCGGCGGTGAAGGTGAGACTGGCGCCGGACGTGACGCCGAGGTCCGGGTCGCTGCCGGTACGGGCCACCGTCACCGTGGTGTCGGCGGTGGGCGCCTGGGAGAGCGCGACGGTGAAGGTGCCGCTGTTCCCCTGCTGGACGGCGAGCGTGGCCGGGCTGACCAGCACGCTCGGGCCGGCCACCTTGATCGCGACCGGACTGGAGGTCGTGGTGGCGCCGGCGTCGTCGGTGGCGACGGCGGTGACCGAGTAGTCGCCCGCCGCCACGTTCGCCCAGTCGACGGTGTAGGGCGCGGTGGTGGCGGTGCCGATCAGGGTGTTGCTGCCCGCCGACGTCGAGGCGTAGAAGGCGACCTTCGCGACGGTGCCGTCCGCGTCGGCCGCGTCGGCGGACAGCTTCACGGTGGAGCCCGGGGTGAAGGTCTGCCCGGCGGCCGGGGAGGTGAGCGAGACGGTCGGGGGCTGGTCGGCGCCGCGGCAGGGGGTGCCGTTGACGGTGAAGGCGGTGGGGGCGGTGTTGGTGCCGGTGTAGGAGAAGTTGGCGCTGGTGGTGTAGGTGGCGCCGGGGTTGA
>NZ_JBSFGK010000217.1:0-2740 GCF_053596495.1 Kitasatospora sp. NPDC001683 | reverse complement strand
GGGCGTAACTCACTTTGCAGGAAAGGCCGGTGGCCGCCGTCGCGGAGGGCCCGGTGAGGGGGAGCGCTGCCAGGGCGGCGCACCCGGCGGTGGCGGCCGCGAGGGCCGCCGTGCGAGGAGACAGGGTGCGGGGAGGTACGGTTCGGGGCATGCGGAGTTCCTCGGGGTGGGGGCCGGGGCCGCCGGCGCGGCCCCGGCCGGGGGAGATCAGCTCGCGGTGCAGGTCAGGGTCGGAGCGGAGTTGCCGCCCGAGTAGGTCGCCTGGAAGCCGAAGCTGGTGGTGGCGTTGGGCGCCAGCGCGCCGTTGTAGGCCTGGCTGGCGGCCGTCACCGCGCTGCCGCTCTGGGCGGTGGTGGCGTTCCAGCTGTTGGTGATCTGCTGGTTGCCGCCCCAACTCCAGGTGACCGTCCAGGACTTGGTGGCCGTGCTGCCGGTGTTGGCAACGGTCACACTGGCCGTGAAGCCGCTGCCCCAGTCATTGCCGACCGCGTAGGTGGCGGAGCAGCCGCTGCTTCCGCCGCCACCCGGCGCCGCCGCCGTGGTGGCGGTCACCGCGGCGGAGGCGGGGGAGACGTTCCCCGCCGTGTCCTGGGCGGTGACGGTGTACTGGTAGGCGGTGGCGGGGGAGAGCCCGGAGTCGGTGTAGCTGGTGCTGGTCACGGTCGTGACCTTGGTCCCGTTCCGGTACACCGTGTAGCCGGTCACGCCGGCCGGGGCGGTGGCGGCCGTCCAGCTGAGCGAGACGCTGCTGCTGGTGGTGCCGGTGACGGTCAGTCCGGCCGGCGCGGTCGGGCCGGTGCTGCCGCTGGAGCCGCCGAACGCCGGGTAGGCGTTCTGCACCAGCTGCCGGAACTGGACGGGGAACCACTGTCCGGCCGGGACGTTGGAACCGGGGATGGCGTCGGTGGGGTAGGTGTTGCCGTTGCCGTCGCTCTGGGTGCCGTTGGGGTCGCAGTGCGGGTCGCCGTGGGGGTGGGAGGCGTCCGGGTAGTCGCCGTCCGACTCACCCGGCGGCTTGACCCAGAGGAACGCGATGATCGGGTTGCCCGTGCCGTACGGCAGGGACTGCGGACGGGCGCCGATGCCGGCGCCGTTGACGTTGCACCAGTCGCCGCGGAAGGGCTTCTGGTCGACCTTGTTGGCCGCGACGTACGCGTCCACCGTGGTGGGGCTGGAGTTGAGCGCGGTGGGCCGGGCCGGGCCGCCCCAGCCGTTGCGCGAGGTGTCGACCAGCATGCCGATGGTGCTCGGGAACCCGTTGGACACCAGAGTGGCGTACATCTGGGTGTCGTAGTGGTACTCGTCGAACGCGGGGTTGTACTGGTAGAAGTTGGCCGACTTGAGCGGCTGCCCGCCGACCGTCAGGTCGGGGTTGGTGAGGAACGGCTCGGTGAGCGGGGTGGTGTTGGCGGTGTCGCTGATGAAGCCGTCGATGCTGGCGAACCCGGCGGTGGTGGCCTGGGCGATCTTGGCGTACTCCTTGCCCGCCGGCACCATGTTGGTGGACCAGCCCAGCCAGCCAGCGTGGCCGATGTCCAGGTAGTCGTACACGTTGGGGATCGCGTGCAGCTTGTTGAGCGCGTACTCGATGCCCGCTTCGTAGTACGGGGTGGCGGTGGCGCAGGTGGGCTTGGACTGGTTGGTCACGGCGTTGGGCAGGGAGTCCGGCTCGATGACGGCCGCGACCCGCAGGCCCGCGTACTTCGGGTTGGCCAGGACGGCCGCGATCGGGTCGATGTACTGCGACTCGTACGTGGCCAACCCGGCGTCCGTGGCAGGGAGTTCGCCGTTGGAGGCGATGGCGGCGCAGTCCCGTCCTGGCAGGTCGTAGATGACGACCTGGAAGACGACCGGGGTGGCCCCCGCCTGCTGCTGGGCGAGCGCGTGGTCCAGGTGGGCCTGGAGGCCGAGGTGGGTGGCGTCGCCGGTGATCGCGCCGATGTGGTCCATCCAGACGGCGGTGGGGTTGGCGGCGACCTGGCTTTCGAGGGCGCCGAGCGTGCCGCCGTCGGCGGCGGCCTGGGCCTTGACCTCGGCCGCGTAGTCGGGGTTGAGGTAGCCGGTCGCACCGGCGAACGGGTTGGTGACGTGGACGGCGGCCGCGGGAGAGGGGGCGGCGTGTGCGGGGGTGGCGGCTCCGATGTTCGGCAGTAGACCGGTGGCGCCGAGCAGCGTGGCGGCTGCTGCCGTGCGCAGGCGACGCAGGACGGTATGGGGCACGTCCGGGTCCTTTCGGATGGGTGGGGATGCCTGACGGGATCGCGGAACTCGGGTGGGAACGCGCCCACATGGGGCGCGGCGATCCCGTTCACATGAAGCCAGGGCGTGAGAAACGCCGTCAATAGTCGCGGGAGCGCTCCCACAGGCCGCTGTAAGTTACACGCCGCCGCGCTGCGGGCCCCGCTGCCCCGGGACCGGGGTTCCGCGCTGGTCGCCGCTGTGGTCCCGGCCCGGCGGGCCCGTCGGTCGAGCCCGCCGAGCCCTGCGGGCGCTTCCCAAGCCGGGCACGCCACCCCACGATGTCGCCACACCTCCGTCCGCCACGCACCCCACCCGCGTGGCGGAACCCCACCCGTCTGGAGGACACGCATGCGACGCACAGCCCTGCGGGCCAGGGGCAACCGGCTCACCATCACCGCGACGGCCACCGCGCTCGCCCTGGTCGGCGCGGCGGGCGGCGCCCTCACGGCACCCCCCGCCTCGGCGGCCACCGGCCTGTCCTGCGGCGTGAGTTACGCCG
>NZ_JBSFGK010000216.1:0-2755 GCF_053596495.1 Kitasatospora sp. NPDC001683 | reverse complement strand
CCCGCTCGGGCGCGGGCGGGGGGGGGGGGGGCCCGAGGGGGGGGGCCCGCGGGGGCGCGCCCCCCCCCCCCCCCCCCCCGCGCGCCGCCCCCCCCGCGGCGGGGTGTGGGCGCCGCTCGCGGTGGCGGCGCCGATCCGAGCAGCAGACCACCCTCCTGGACGCGCTGACCCGGCACGCCGCCGTCTGAACGCGGGCCGGGGCGGGGCGGCGACCGAACGTAGGTAGCACCGCAGGGACTGTGCGCGTGCGGGGAAGCCGTCCGCGCCGCCCCGGGGCCGGCCGAACCGGCTGCTTCCGGCGCCGCGGCGAGGGCACGTAGGTACCACCGCAGACGCCACCGTGGGTACCACCGCAGCTACCACCGTAGGTACCCCGCCGCTTCCGGCCGTCCCCGCGCGTTTACGCAGTTCAGAGGCCGTTTTCGGGCGGACGGTAAATGCGGCAACCCCTTTCTGTCCATCCCTTTGCCCGGCCGGTAGGCCCCGCTTCGCCCTCGCCTCAACACGCGGGCACATCGGGCTCCGGCCGAACCTTCACCACTTCGTGGACCCGCTCAACCGAGGCGAACCACGACTGGACCCGGCGGTCCACGAACCCAACAACCTGGATCATGTCGCTGCGCCGGGCGGCCAGGTGCTGGGAGCCTGCCTCGCGGTGGACGAACAGGTGGTTGGTTGAGAAACGGATCCGGTCGACCAGTCGGCCGAGCGGGGAGACCGGGCCCATGCCCGACACCCTCTGAGTGCGGGTCGGGCAATACGTCGTCTGCTCCGGGGCGCGGCGGATGCTGTTGCGGGCGATGCCTACTGACCTGTACCGACCAGTCCACAGACGGAGATGCCGATCATGTTGCGAATCCCTGTCCTCGCCGCGCTGCTGAGCCTCGCCTGTTGCGGCGCGGCCGCCGGCGTGCCACAACCGGGAACGGCCGTCGATCAGACGGCTTCCCCCGCCTCGGCCGGCTGTCTGACCCCGCCGCCGGTCGCTCCGGGTGAGACCGCGGCGCTGACGCTGACGTCCGGCGGGCAGCAGCGGAGCTACCTCGTCCACGTACCCGCCGGCTACCGGAGCGCCGATCGGACGCCGTTGGTCCTGGCCTTCCACGGTTCCGGTGAGAGCGACACGCAGATCGAGTCGTACAGCGGTCTGTCGGCCCTGGACGCCATCGTGCTGTACCCCGAGGGGACCATCGGAACCAACGGCGAGACGTCCTGGGAAGGCGCGCCCTACTCGTCGGGCGTCGACGACGTACGGTTCGTCCAGGACCTGCTCGCCCGGACGCAGCAGCAGTTCTGCGTGGACCAGGGCCGGATCTACGCGACCGGCAAGTCGAACGGCGGCGGCTTCACCGCCCTGCTCGCCTGCCGGCTGCCGCGCCGGATCGCCGCCTTCGCACCCGTCGCGGGCGCCTACTACCCGGAGACGACGCAAGGCTGCCGGACGAGCCCGCCCGTGCCGATGCTCGAGTTCCACGGCACCGCGGACCCGGTCATCCACTACGACGGGGGAACCAGCCACGGCGAGCAGTACCCTTCGATCGCCCAGTGGCTGAGCACCTGGACCGACAAGGACCGGTGTTCGGCGGAAAGCCGGCGCAGCATCGGCTCGGACGTGGTCGAGTTCGACTGGACGCCGTGCGTCCGGGGCACCGAAGTCACCCACTACCAGGTCATCGGCGGCGGCCACACCTGGCCCGGAGCGGTGGCGCCCAGCGGCCCGGGGCACACCACACAGACGATCTCGGCGACCGCGGTCATGTGGGAGTTCTTCACCCGGCACCCGCTCGACCGGCCGGCACACCCGGGCGGGTGGTGACGAACGGAGCGAAGCCGCCGCTCGCGCGTTCACCGGTCCCGCCCTCCCGGCAAGGGCGGGTCCGGACCGCGTGCGCCTGGTGGGGAACGCACGGGCGAGGAGGGATCCCGGGCCCTGCCCGCGCACCGCGTGTCGCGTGAAGGGACTTCGGCCCTGGCCGGTGCAGCTCACGGTTCACCGGAGCAGCGGGATCTCGCCGAGCTCATGGACGGAGCAGAGCGGGCTGCGCGATCTGGCAGGGTTTTGTATCCAGGCCCGCGCAACCAGCGAGGATGGCCGGAGAGCATCCGCAGATCTGGCATCCGGCCCACCCACACCCCAGCCGTGTTGGTTACGCGAGGACGTCTCACCGAGCAACTGACGAAGATCATCCATCTTCCGCAGGACGAGCGGATCAAGTCCTTCCGGCTGCTGGTCGCGCTCCTTGGCGTCGCTGATGAGCGGCGGCGGGTCCGCTTCTGCGCCAGCGGGTGCAGGCATGGCTGGCACCATCTGAGCACCGCAGCGAGCATTGAAACGGCCACCGCGTGATCACCGGCCGTCGGGTGGACTCCTGAAGTCGCGCTGGGCGCCACCGGTGTCATGGCGTAGGTGCCGCCGCAGACGCACGGATCGCGAGCCGGTCCAGGCCGGCCTCGGGTCACGCCCGCACGTTCGCGCTCGGCCGGCCATCCGGGTCCGAAACGTCCCAGGGCCCTGCCGAGAGGCCTCCGCCCAGTTGATCTCCAACGCGAGAGGGTGGGGAATCACGTGACGTTTGCCCCGGGGGAATTACGGGCTCTGGCGCTGGTCTTGTGACGCCGCCAGTGTCAGTGGTGGCTCTGATCATGGCTCGGGTGTTCTTCGGCGGTTCGATCACCGAGTACGCGATTCCGACCACCGATTCGAGCCCGCTGGACATCACCACCGGATCCGACGGCAACCTCTGGTTCACCGAAA
>NZ_JBSFGK010000215.1:0-2899 GCF_053596495.1 Kitasatospora sp. NPDC001683 | reverse complement strand
CGGCCCGCTCGAACGCCTCCCACGACGTCTCCAGCAGCAGGCGCTGCTGCGCATCCGTCGCCAGCGCCTCGCGCGGGCTCATGCCGAAGAACTCGTGATCGAAATCCCCTGCCGTGTGCAGGAATCCGCCGGAGCGCGTGTAGGACGTCCCGATGTGCTCCGGGTCCGGGTCGTAGAGGTTCGCGATGTCCCAGCCGCGGTTCGTCGGGAAGCCGGAGACCGCGTCCACGCCGTCGGCCACCAGCCGCCACAGGTCCTCGGGCGACTCGACGCCGCCCGGATAGCGGCAGGCCATGCCGACGATCACGATCGGGTCGTCCGACACCGACGGCAGCGCCTCGGGAACGTGGACGACGCTCTCCGTGCCGAACAGCCCCTCCAGCAGAAAGCCGGCCAGCGCGCTCGCCGTCGGGTAGTCGAACACCACGGTGGCCGGGAGCTGGAGACCGGTCACCGCCTTGAGCCGGTTGCGCAGCTCGACCGCCGTCAGCGAGTCGAAGCCGAGGTCCTGGAACGCCTTCGACGGATCGACCGCCGAGCCGGCCTCGTGTCCCAGCACCAGCGCGATCTGGTCGCGCACCAGGGTCAGGACGGCCGCCCGCCGCTCGTCGCCGCCGAGGCCCGACAGCCGCTGCGCCAGGCCGGCCGCCCCGGCCGAACCGGCGACGGCGGCGCGCCGCACCCGGCTCCGCACCAGACCGCGCAGCAGCGCGGGCACCTCACCCTGCGCGGCCATCGCCGAGAGGTCGAGGCGGACCGGCAGCACGGCCGGGTGACCGGTGGCGAGCGCCGCGTCGAAGAGCGCGACGCCCTGGTCCGGGGCGATGACCGGCAGACCGAGCCGGGCGATGCGCTGGGCCTCCGCGTCGGTGAGGGTGCCGGTCATGCCGGCCACGTCGGTCCACGGGCCCCAGGCGAGGGAGACGGCGGGCAGGCCGAGCGAGCGGCGGTGGACGGCCAGCGCGTCCAGGTAGGCGTTGCCCGCCGCGTAGGCGGCCTGGCCGGCGCTGCCGAACGTACCGGCGACGGAGGAGAACAGGACGAAGGTCTCGACGTTCCCAGCGGCCACGTGGAGGTTCCACGCCGCGTCCGCCTTCGGGCGCAGGACTGCCGAGACGCGCTCGGCGGTCAGGGACCCGACCACGCCGTCGTCGAGCACGCCGGCCGTGTGGACGACCGCACGGATCTCGTGCCGGGCGAACAGGTCCGCCACCGCCGCCGGGTCGGCGACATCGCACGCCTCGACCTTCGCCCCGGCCCCGAGTTCCGCCAGCAGTTCCCCGACGCCCTCGGCATCCCCACCACGGCGGCTCACCAGCAGCAGATCACGCACCCCGTGCTCGGCCACCAGGTGCCGGGCCACGACCCGGCCCAGGCCGCCCGTGCCACCGGTGACCAGAACCGTGCCCTCGGCCGGCCACGCCACCGTTTCCACCGGCGTCCCCATCCGGGCGAGGCGCGCCGCGAACACCTCACCGTCACGGACGAGCAGCTGCGGCTCCTCCAGGCCCAAGGCCTCCGACGGCAGTTCCTCCGACCCCGCCAGATCCACCAGACCGAACCGGCCCGGCTCCTCCGACATCGCCGACCGCACCAGACCCCACGCCGCAGCACCCGGCAGGTCCTCACCCGCCACCACGCCACGCGTCACGAACACCAGACGAGACCCGGCGAAACGCTCCTCCGCCAGCCACCCCTGCACCAGCTCCAACACACGCGCCGTCCCCGCGTGCACCTCATCCACGGCCATCTCGACCACCACCACCGGCGGAACGACCTCCGACACCTCCGCCAGCGACCCGACCACCACGAACTCCGGCGCGACAGACGCCTTCACCGACACCCAGTCCACCCGGAACAACGCGTCCCGAGTCGCCACCGCGTCGTCCGCCGTCACCGGCCGCACGGCCAGTGACCCCACCGACGCCACCGGGCGCCCCTCGGTGTCGGCGATCGCGAGCGACACCCCGCCGCCCGCCGCCGGGGTCAGCCGCACCCGCACCACCGACGCGCCGGACGCGTGCAGAGCCACGTCCCCCCACGCGAACGGCACCCCGCGCTCCTCGGACCCGGTCAGCGCGAACGCGTGGAGGCAGGCGTCGAACAGTGCCGGGTGCAGGCCGAAGCCGCCGCCGTCGGTGCCCTCGGGCAGGGCGACCTCCGCGAAGACCTCGTCCCCGCGCCGCCACGCCGCGCCGAGCCCCCGGAACGCCGGGCCGTACCCGAACCCGGCCTCCGCCAGACCCTCGTACAGCCCGGTCAGGTCGACCGCCTCGGCGCCGGCCGGCGGCCACACCGCAGCCTCGAACGGCGCGTGCGTCACGCCCGCTCCCAGCACACCGGTGGCGTGGAGGGTCCAGTCCGTCCCGTCCACGTCGTCCGGCCGGCCGTGGACGGTGAGCGCACGCCGCCCGGAGGCGTCCGGCTCGCCGACCCACACCTGCACCCGCACAACGCCCCGCTCGGGCAGGACGAGCGGCGCGGCGAGCGTCAGCTCCTCGACGAGGTCGCAACCGACCTCGTCTCCCGCGCGCACCGCCAGCTCGAGCAGCGCCGTGCCCGGCACCACGACCGAGCCCATGACGACGTGGTCCGCCAGCCACCCGTGCGAGCGGGCCGACAGCCGACCGGTGAACAGGTAGCCGTCCGTGTTGACGAGCTCGACGGCCGCGCCGAGCATCGGGTGCTCGGCGGCGCCGAGGCCCGCGAGCCGGACGTCGCCGCCGCGGGCGAGGGTGACGGCCGGCCAGTGGTTCCGGCGCTGGAACGCGTAGGTGGGCACGTTCGCGGCGCGGGCGCCGGTCCCGGCGAAGAGGGCGGTCCAGTCGACGCGGGCGCCGGTGACGTGCAGGCGGGCCAGGGCGGTCAGAACGCTCGTGTCCTCGGCCTGGTCCTTGCG
>NZ_JBSFGK010000214.1:0-3034 GCF_053596495.1 Kitasatospora sp. NPDC001683 | reverse complement strand
CCCCACCCACAGAGTCGGCAGTCGGAAAATCATCCAGCCCCCGGAGCGGCCACCCCCGGAACCGCCCCGGCCACCCACCCTCCCGAGAGCCCCCACCCCCCACAGAACCCCCCACCCCCTTTGCCTCCCCGCCGGGGAAAGCGCAGGCTGGTTCCGGAGGAGGCCCCGCCATGACAACCCTTGAGGAACAGATCGACATCGCCGCCCCCGTCCTCGCCGCCTGGCAGCAGCTCCACCGGGTGCACGAGTACCCGCAGTTCGTCGACGGCGTCCGCAGCGCCCACCCGCACGGCCGGAACCTCGCCCACCTCGGGGTGCGGGTCGGCGGGGCCGAGCGGTCGGTGGACACCGAGATCACCGACCGCGGTCGGGGCCGGGTGATGGCCTGGCGGACCGTGGACTCCGTCCACCTGCGCGGCGCTTTTGCGCTGCTGGCGCTCGACCCCGGGCACACCCGGCTGCAGATCCGGGTGGAGTACGACCCGGAGGCGGTGCACCGGGAGTTCGGCGGGCCGCGTGGCTTCGCCCAGGCCGGGGTGATCGAGCGGGCGGTGCGCGGGGACCTGGAGCACTTCCGGGAGCTGGTGGAGGCCCGGGTGAGTGCCGCCGACGGCCACCCGAGCCCCGACCACGAGCACCCGTAAAAGGCACATAAGCCCAGCTCAGCGCGGGTGGTGAGGCTGTTCACGGCCTCCCGTCCGCGAGGCCGTTCCGCTTTCGACTGTGGCAGACTCGGGTGCCATGGACATCGGCCCGGTCACCAGGACGCTCCGCGCGGCGGTCTTCGCCGCGCTGGTCGTGCTGCTCGCCGGGCTCGGTCAGGTCCTGGTCACCGGCCGGTCCCTGCCGCTCGGCACGATGGGCCTGGCCGCGGTCCCGGTCTTCGCCCTCGCCTTCGCCCTGGCCGGCCGCGAACGCGGCTACCCGGTGATCGCGGCGGCGTTCCTGCCGCTGGAGCTGGGCGTCAGCGCACTGTTCGACCTCGCGCAGCGCTCCTGCCCGACCTTGCCACCGGGTGCCGGGCACGGCTTCCAGCCGCTGCTGTGCGGCGGCGGCTCGCTCGGCGGGTTCCTGCTCGGCCACGGCGTGTCCCAGCAGGTCGGCGTCCTGCTGCTCCTGCTGCTGCACACGGTGATCGCGCTGGCCGGCGCGTTCTGGCTGCGCCGGGCGGACGCCGCGCTGGCCGGCCTGGTGCGGGCCGTCCGGATGCTGGGCGAGTTCCTGCACCGGCACCTGCCGGCCGCCGCCCGCTGGCTGCGGCTGCTCACCGCGCCCGTCCCGGCCCGTCCGGTGGCCCGGGTGCCCTTCCCCAGCGCCAGCCGCGCGCTGGTCCCGGCCGAGGACGTGGTCGTCCGCCCGGCCGTCCGGCGCGGTCCGCCGGTGTTCGCCCTGGCCGTCTGAGCCCGGGCCCTCCGAGCCCCTCGCTCCGAGCTCCTCGCTCCGAGCCCCTCGCTCCGAGCCGTTCGCTCCGAGCCCCGCCCTCAGCGGTCGTCTCCCTCCCGCCGCGCAGACCCTGACGCAGGTCGCGCCGCCCTTCCGCACGCCGAGAGCACAGGACGACACCCCATGAGCAACACCCGCAAGACCGACCAGAAGCCCAACGCCACCGAGCGCATGCGCACCGCCCGTGCCCAGGCCGAGCGCTCCGACCGGATCCGCCGCCGGGTGGTGGTCGCCGCCGCCTCCGGCACCGTGCTGGCCCTCGCCGCCGGTGTGGCCTTCGCCGTCGGCGGCTCCTCCGGTTCCTCCGCCGACACCGCCGCGAACGGCCCGCTGGTCGTCCCCGCCAACGCGGGCGGCACCGACGGCACCGTGATCACCTACGGCAAGGCCGACGCCCCGCACACCCTGGAGGTCTACGAGGACTTCCGCTGCCCGTTCTGCGAGCAGCTGGAGACCACCACCGGCAAGACCATCCAGCAGCTGGCCGACGACGGCACCTACAAGATCGAGTACCACCTGGCGACGTTCCTGGACAAGAACCTCGGCGGCAAGGGCTCGCGCACCGCACTGGCCGCCGCCGGCGCCGCGCTGAACGAGGGCGTGGACAAGTTCAGGGCGTTCCACGACGTGCTGTACGCCAACCAGCCCGACGAGCGCAGCGACGCCTTCGGCGACGTCAACCACATCCTGGACCTGGCCGGCCAGGTGCCCGGGCTGAAGACGGACGGCTTCGTCAAGGCCGTCCAGGAGGGCACCTACGCGCCGTGGGCGGCCAAGGTGAACGACGAGTTCAACAAGAGCGACGTCACCGGCACCCCGACCGTCAAGCTCGACGGCAAGAAGCTGGACGTCCTCACCAACGGCAAGGCCGCCTCGCCCGACGAGTTCACCGCGCTGGTCAAGCAGGTGACCGGGTGACGACCACCGCCCCCGCCCGGCAGACCGAAGATCGGACCTTCGGCGCCGGCCGTCCGTTCGCCTGGCTGCTGCTGATCGGCGGCGCGGTCGGCCTGTTCGCCTCGACGGTCCTCACCCTGGACAAGATCCGCCTGCTGAAGGACCCGTCGTACGTCCCCAGCTGCAACATCAATCCGATCATCAGCTGCGGTTCGATCATGCGCAGCGCCCAGGCGGAGGCCTTCGGCTTCCCCAACTCGCTGATCGGCCTGGTCGCCTTCGGGGTGGTGATCGCGATCGGCGCCGGTCTGCTCGCCGGCGCGGCGTACCGGCGCTGGTTCTGGCTCGGGCTGCAGGCCGGGACGGTCTTCGGGATCGGCTTCGTGACCTGGCTGATGTACCAGACGCTGTACCGGATCGGCGCGCTCTGCCCGTACTGCATGGTGGTGTGGGCCGCGATGATCCCGCTGTTCTGGTACACCACCCTGCACAACCTGAGCTCCGGCGTCATCCCGGTGGGCCCGCGGGCCCGGGTGGTCGTGCGGGAGGCCGCGCGCTACCACTGGGTCGTCCCGGCGCTGTGGTACGCGGTGATCGCGCTGCTGGTGCTCAACCGGTTCTGGTCTCCAGCGCCGCCATGTCGTTGCGCACCGTGGCCGGGGACACCCCGAGGTTGTGCCGCTCCACCAGCGCC
>NZ_JBSFGK010000213.1:0-3211 GCF_053596495.1 Kitasatospora sp. NPDC001683 | reverse complement strand
TGGGGCGGATCTCGCGTGGCGGGATGCTGCCGTTGTCCACGCGGGAGGGTCTCGCGCTCTTCGATGCCGGCCTCACCCACGACCACCCCGTGCTGGTGCCCGCCCGGATCGACCTTCCCGCCCTCCGGGCACAGTCCCGTGAGGAGGGGCTGCCGCCCCTGCTGCACGACCTGGTGCCCCCGGCGCCGAAGCGCGGCTCCCGGGAAACCGCGCCCGCCGCGGACCTGACCGACCCGCTCGCCCTGGTCCGCGCCCACGCGGCCGCGGTCCTCGGCTACGCCGGGCCCGACCAGGTCGATCCCGACCGGAAGTTCCTGGAGATGGGCTTCGACTCGCTGACCTCGGTCCGCCTGCGCAATCGGCTGAACACCGCGGCCGGACTGACGCTCAGCGCCATGGCGGTCTTCGACCACCCGACGCCCCGGCTCCTGGCCGACCACCTCCGCGGCGAACTGACCGTGCCGGAGGCCCCGGTGACGGCGGAGCCCGCGGGCACCATCGGCCTGCTCTACCGGCAGGCCTGCGCCGACGGCAAGGTGAAGGAGGCGACCGACCTGCTGATGGTGGCCTCGCAGCTGCGGCCGTCCTTCTCGGCCGGGTCGGTGGCCGAAACCCGGCCGATGCTGGAGCCGGTCCGCCTCGCGGACGGCCCCGCGGCACCGGCACTGGTCTGCCTGCCCTCGCTGACGGCGATGTCCAGCCCGCACCAGTACGCCCGCTTCGCGGCAGCCTTCGGACCGCGGCGCGCGGTGTCCGCGCTGCCCCTGCCCGGCTACCTCCAGGGCGAGGAACTGCCGGACAGTGCCGAGGCGATCGTCGAACTCATCGCCCGGTCGGTGCTGCACGGCGCCGACGGAGCACCGTTCGCCCTGGTCGGCTACTCCTCCGGCGGCTGGGCGGCGCACGACGTCGCCGCCCGTCTGGAACGGCTCGGCAGCCCGGCCGCCGCGCTGGTCCTGCTCGACACCTTCCTGCCGGGCGAGGCCGCCGATCCCGCCTTCCGCACCGACATGGTCAAGGCCATGTTCGACCGGGAGGAGGAGTACGGCTGGACCACGGACGCCCGACTGACCGCGATGGGCGGCTACTTCCGGCACTTCCACGGCTGGACGCCCGAAGCGATCTCGACCCCGACCCTGCTGGTCCGGGCGGAGCAGTCGCTCGGCGACCGCCGGGCCTCCTGGCCGCTGCGGCACACCGCGGTGGACGTCGAGGGCGACCACTTCACCATGCTGGAGGCCGCCGCCGGCAGCGCCGCCGGCGCGGTGGACGACTGGCTGCGGACCGTGCAGCCGAAGCAGAGCACCGAGGGGAAGACGACCCAGCAGTGAGCATACGTACCGAATCCAACCCGATCCCCCGTCAGGGTCTCGGCCCCGAGGTGTGGAAGGCCGCCACGGTGGTGATCCTGGGGTCGACCATGTCCTTCCTGGACTCGACGATCGTCAACGTCGCCCTCAAGGCCCTGGCGTCCGGCCTCGACGCCAGGCTCGACACCATCCAGTGGGTGGTGACGGCCTACCTCCTCGCGGTCGCCGCGGCGATCCCGGTCTCCGGCTGGGCGGCGCGCCGTTACGGAGCCCGGCGCACCTACGTGGCCGCGGTGGTCGTGTTCACGGTCGCCTCCCTCCTGTGCGCCGCCGCTCAGACCTCCGGGCAGCTCATCGCCCTGCGGGCCCTCCAGGGCCTCGGCGGCGGCCTGATCATGCCCGTCGGGCAGATCATCCTCGCGAGGGCGGCCGGACCGGCGAACCTCCCGCGCGTGATGTCGGTCGTCGGGGTGCCCATCGTGCTCGCACCCGTCGTCGGGCCGTTCGCGGGCGGGCTCCTGCTGCACTACGCGGACTGGCGCTGGATCTTCCTGGTCAACCTGCCGGTGGGAGCCGTGGCCGTGCTGTGCGCCCTGCGACTGCTGCGCCCCGACGGACCGCAGGACCCGACCCCGCTCGACCCGCTCGGGCTCCTGGCCGTCTCCGGCAGCATGGTCGCCCTGACCTACGGCCTCGGGGAGATCGGCCGGCACACCTCGGCCGTCCCGGTGCTGGTGCTCACCGCCGGGGTGGTGCTGCTGGTGCTGTTCATCGTCCGGACCCTCCGTACGGCGCACCCGCTCTTCGACATCAGGCTCTACCACGATGCCGTCTTCCGCTCGGCCTCGCTCACCACGGTCTTCCTGTCCATGGGCATGTACGCGGGCATGGTGCTGATGCCGCTGTACTTCCAGAGCGTGCGCGGCGCGGACCCGGTCGCCACGGGGGTGCTGCTGCTGCCGTCGAGCGCGGGCGCCGCCGCGGCCACCTGGCTGTCGGGGCGGGTCGTCGAACGGCTCGGCGGCGGGCGCACCGCGTTCCTCGGGGCGGCGCTGAGCCTCGCCGCGGCGGTGCCGTTCGTCCTGGTCGGGGCGGACACGCCGTACGCGGTGATCGGCACCGCCATGCTGCTCTCCGGCTTCGGGGCCGGACTGTCCGTGATGCCGGCCATGACCTCGGCCTTCCGGGCCGTCGACCCGCGCAAGATCAGCGATGCCTCGCCGCAGATCAACATGCTGCAGCGGCTCGGGGGGTCGATCGCGACCGCCGTGTTCGTGGCCGTCCTGCAGAACGGCCTGGACGGGGCGGGGGACAGCGCCGACAGCCGGATGTCGGCGTTCACCGTCACCTTCTGGTGGTCACTGGCCGCGGCGGCACTCGCCGCGCTGACCGCCCTGACCCTGGCCCTCGCCCAGCGGCGCGCGGCCACCCGTCGGAAGGCCGGGGCCTGACATGTCACTCACCGTGCCGAGCCGGGTCGACGAGTGGCAGGACGAACTCGCCGAACTCGACCGGTCCCTCATCCGGATGATCCGGCGCCGCGCCGAGCTGGTCGGTGAGATCGAGGCGCTCCGCCGGGCCGCGGGCCTGCCCCGTACCGAACTCACCAGGGAGAACCGGATGGTGAAGGAGTACCAGAGCGGCCTCGGCCGACCGGGCGCCCGACTCGCCCTGCTGCTGATCGAACTCGCCCGCCACCCGTCGTAACCGGACGGCCGGAGCCGCAACCGGGCGGAGCAGCCCGGTCGTACGCCCCCGATGAGAGAACACCTGATGGGAACCACCACATGACCGAGATGTCGGCCCTCCTCGACGCGATCCTCAGCTCCGACGCCACGTCGGCGGACTTCGCGGCGATCAAGCTCCCCGAGTCCTACCGGGCGGTCACGCTCCACAAGGAC
>NZ_JBSFGK010000212.1:0-3236 GCF_053596495.1 Kitasatospora sp. NPDC001683 | reverse complement strand
GAGGCCGGTTCGTGGCTGGCGCGGGTCCTGTCCGGTGCGGCCGGTGAGGACCAGGTGGCGGTCCGCGAGGGCGGCGCCTACGGCCGCCGACTGGTGCGCGACGCCTCCGCCCCCGGTGCCGCCCCGTCCGGTGAGGAGTGGCGGGCCCCCGCCTCGGCGCTGATCACCGGTGGCACCGGAGCGCTGGGCGCGCACGTCGCACGCTGGCTGGCCGGCCGTGGGGCCGAGCGGCTGGTGCTCACCGGCCGACGGGGCATCGAGGCCCCCGGTGTTCGCGAACTGGCCGCCGAACTACAGCAGTTGGGAACCACGGTGACGGTGGCGGCATGTGATGTCGCCGATCGCGAGTCCCTGGCAGCCCTGCTCGCCGAGCACCCGGTCGACGCGGTGTTCCACGCGGCGGGCGTCCTGGACGACGGCGTGGTGGAGTCGCTCACCGAGGAGCGGCTGGCCCGGGTGCTGCGCCCGAAGGCCGACGCGGCCGATCACCTCGACGAGCTGACCAGGGACTCGGACCTCTCGGCCTTCGTCCTCTTCTCCTCCGTCGCCGGTTCGGTCGGCGGCGCGGGGCAGGGCAACTACGCGGCGGCCAACGCCCACCTGGACGCCCTGGCCGAGCGCCGCCGCGCCCAGGGGCTTCCGGCCACCTCCATCGCCTGGGGCCCCTGGGCCGCCGGAGGCATGGCGACCGACCCGGCCGTCGAGGCCAGGATGCGGCTCGCCGGAATGTCGCCGCTGCGCCCCGACACCGCGTTCTCGGCGCTCGAACGGCTCCTGGCCGACGGGAGGCCCACGGCGACGGTCATCGACATCGACTGGGGACGGTTCGCGCCCGGCTTCACCTCGGCGCGTCCGAGCCCGCTGCTCGACGCGATCCCCGAGGCCGTGCGCACCGTGCCGCAGGACGGCCCGGCCGGATCCGGCTCCGGCTTCGCCGAGCGGCTGGCCGCCCTGCCGGTGCACGAGCGGGCGGACGCCGTCCTGGAGCTGGTGCGCACCCACGTGGCCGGCGTGCTCGGGCACGGTACGGCCGGGCGCATCGACGCCGAACAGGCCTTCAAGGACCTGGGGTTCGACTCGCTGACGGCGGTCGAACTGCGCAACCGGCTCGGCGCGGCCACCGGCCTCGCCCTGCCCGCCACCCTGGTCTTCGACCACCCGGCGCCGTCCGCGCTCGCGGACCACCTGCTGGCCGAGCTCACCGGCGGCCAGGGCGACACCGATCCCGAGGAGGCGAGGATCCGGCAGGCGCTGGCCACCCTGCCGTTCTCCCGGATCCGGGAGGCCGGATTGGTCGACGTACTGCTGAGGCTCGCCGGCCTCGAAGAGACGTCCTCGGCGCCCGCCGAGGACGCACCGGCCGCCATCGACGAGATGGACGCCGACGCGCTGATTCAGCTGGCCCTGGGCGACAACGGATCCTGAGCGATCCGCGGGAAAGTGTGGAACTGAGAAATGGTTGCATCGAACGACAAGCTGCTGGAAGCGCTGCGGACCTCGCTCAAGGAGACCGAGCGGCTGCGGGAACAGAACCGCCGGCTAGCCGACGCCTCCCGTGAGCCCATCGCGATCGTGGCGATGAGCTGCCGCTTCCCCGGCGGCGCGGACACCCCGCAGAAGCTGTGGGAGATGCTCGTCGCGGGCCGTGACGCCGTGTCCCCCTTCCCCACCGACCGCGGTTGGGACCTGGAGGCCCTGTTCGACGAGGACCCGGACGCGCCGGGCCGCTCGTACGTCCGCGAGGGCGGCTTCCTCCACGAGGCGGGCGAGTTCGACGCGGGCTTCTTCGGGATCTCGCCGCGCGAGGCGCTGGCGATGGACCCGCAGCAGCGGTTGCTGCTGGAGACCGCCTGGGAGGCCTTCGAGCGGGCCGGTGTCGACCCGACGGCCGTGCGCGGCAGCCGTACCGGCGTCTTCGTCGGCTCCAACGGCGGCGACTACGGCACCGTCCTGGTCGCCGGGCCCGAGGAGATCGACGGCTACCTCGCCACCGGCAACGCGGGCAGCGTGCTGTCCGGCCGGATCTCCTACGCCCTCGGCCTGGAGGGCCCGGCCGTCACGGTCGACACCGCCTGCTCCTCCTCCCTGGTCGCCCTCCACCTGGCCGCCCAGGCGCTGCGCAAGGAGGAGTGTTCGCTCGCCCTGGCCGGCGGGGTCACCGTGATGGCCAGCCCGACCACCTTCACCGAGTTCTCCCGGCAGCGCGGGCTGGCCCCGGACGGCCGCTGCAAGCCGTTCGCGGCCTCGGCGGACGGTACGGGCTGGGGCGAGGGCGTCGGCCTGCTGCTCCTGGAGCGGCTCTCCGACGCGCGGCGCAACGGGCACCGGGTGCTGGCCGTGATCCGTGGCTCGGCCGTCAACCAGGACGGCGCGTCGAACGGTCTGACGGCGCCCAACGGCCCGTCCCAGCAGCGGGTGATCGGCCAGGCACTGGCCGACGCCCGGCTCGCGCCCGAGCAGGTCGACGCCGTCGAGGCGCACGGCACCGGGACCATGCTGGGTGACCCGATCGAGGCGCAGGCGCTGCTCGCCACCTACGGCCGGGAGCGCCCCGAGGACCGTCCGCTGTGGCTCGGTTCGATCAAGTCCAACATCGGTCACACCCAGGCCGCGGCCGGCGTGGCGGGCGTCATCAAGATGGTGCTGGCGATGCGCAACCGGCTCCTGCCCAAGACCCTGCACGTGGACGAGCCCACCCCGCAGGTCGACTGGTCAGCGGGCGCGGTGTCGCTGCTGACCGAGTCCCGTCCCTGGAACGGGACGGGCGAGCCCCGTCGCGCGGCCGTGTCCTCGTTCGGCATGAGCGGCACCAATGCGCACGTCATCCTGGAGGAGGCCGAGGAGGCCGATTCGGCGTCCCAGGCCCCGGTCCCGGACGACGCGGTGCTGCCGTGGATCCTCTCCGCGAAGTCCGCCGAGGCGCTGCGCGCCCAGGCCCGTGAACTGGCCGCCTTCCTCGGCTCCGTTCCCGGTCCGGCGCTCGCCGACGCCGCCTTCTCGCTCGCCGCCACGCGCGCCCGCTTCGAACACCGCGCCGTGGTCGTCGCGGCGGGCCGGGACGGTGTCCGCGAGGCGCTGTCGGCCCTCGCCGCGGGCGAGCCGGCCGGCCCGCTCGTCGAAGGCCAGGCGCCCCACGCGGTGAAGCCGGTGTTCGTGTTCCCGGGGCAGGGGGCGCAGTGGGTCGGGATGGCGGTGGAGTTGGCGCGGGTGTCGCCGGTGTTCGCGGCGCGGTTGGC
>NZ_JBSFGK010000211.1:0-3271 GCF_053596495.1 Kitasatospora sp. NPDC001683 | reverse complement strand
ACGGTGTGGCCGGTCAGGTCGAGGTCGCCCGGCTCGCTCTCCCCGCTCGTCAGTGCGGCGATCCGGTCGCCCTCGACGGCCAGGCGGCCGCCCTCCACGACGCCGCCGGGCAGGACGAGTCGGGCGCCGGCCAGGGCAGTACGGTCACGGTCCGCGGTGGTCACGCGGTCACCTCCAAGGAGAGCAGGTCCCAGGCGAGCAGGCCGGCGCCCAGGGACGCGGCGGTGTCTTTGAGCATGGCGGGTACGACCTTCGGGGGCATCTGGAAGGTCAGGCGCTCGGTGACCGCCGTGCGCAGCGGTGTGAAGAGCGTGTCGCCGGCCTCGGCCAGCCCGCCGCCGACGATCACCGTGGACGGGTCGAGCAGGCTCTGGGCGAGCACGATGCCGTCGGCCAGGGCGTCGACCGCGTTCTGCCACACGGCTCGGGCGCGGTCGTCCCCGGCGTCCACCGCGGCGGCGCAGGATGCCGCGTCGGCGTCGGGGTCGCCGCTGGCCTCGGCCCAGGCGCGGGAGACGGCGGAGGCGGAGGCCAGCGTCTCCAGGCAGCCGCGGGCGCCGCAGCCGCACGGCAGGCCGCCGGGGCGGACCACGACGTGGCCGATCTCGCCGCCGTAGCCGTGCGCGCCGGCCTCGATCCGGCCGTCGATGCCGATGGCGCCGGCGATGCCGGTGCCCAGGGCGATGAACAGGAAGCGGTCGACGCCCCGGCCGGCGCCGAGCCGGCCCTCGGCCAGGCCGCCCGTCCGCACGTCGTGGCCGAGGGCCACCGGCATCGCGGGGCCGCCGGGGGCGGCCAGGCGCTCGCCGAGCAGCTTCCGCATCGGGAGGTCGCGCCAGCCGAGGTTGGCGGAGAAGACCGCGATCCCGTTCTTCTCGTCGATGGTGCCGGGGACGGCCACGCCGGCCGCCGCCGGGGGGAGGCCGAAACGGGCACGGCCCTCCTCGGCCAGGTCGGCGGCGAAGTCGAGGATGGCGGCGACGACGGCGTCGGTGCCGTGCTCCCGCCCGGTCGGTCGGCGTGCTTCGAACAGCACGGAGCCGTCCTGGGCGAGCAGCGCGGCCTTCATGCCGGTGCCGCCTACATCGAGTGCGATGACGTGCTTCACGGGGGACAGTTTCTCCTGGGTGGTAGAAGAGGTCTAGTCCAGTTGTCGGATTGGTCTGGTCCATGCCGGGTGAGCTTGGTCTCGGCCTGTCGCGGCGGGGGTGTGCGGGGCTTTGCGCCGAGGGGCGTCGGGGGGCGGTTCGGGGGGTCCGTTCCCTTCCTTTGTTGCGCATCGTGCAATGAACCGGGGCATTTCGGTAACTGCTCGGCGAGTTGGGCCGAGTGGTGTGGACCAATGAGCGTGCGATTTGGCAGTCTTGCGCTCCCCCCTGCCGGATTCCCTCATCCGGCCGTATTTCCCCCGAAGGCGGTACCCGCGTTGGACAGGCGCGCCCACGTTTCCCTCCGTGTGCTCGGTACGGCGATGGCCGGAGCACTGGTGCTCACCGCGGTCAGCGCGTGCAGCGGGCAGGGCGACGGGCCGGTCACGCTCAAACTGGTCGCCGCGGACTACGGGGAGAACGTCGAGACCAGCTCCAAGCACTACTGGGACGAGGTCTCCAAGGCCTTCGAGGCGGCCAACCCCGGCATCAAGGTCCAGGTCGAGGTGGACAGCTGGACCGACATCGGCAAGAAGGTCGACGACATGATCGCGGCCGGGAAGTCGCCGGACCTGCTGCAGACCGGCGGGTTCGCGGAGCAGGTCGCCGCGGACCGGCTGTACCCGGCCGCCGACGTGCTCTCGATGGACACCCAGGCCAAGTTCATGGACAACTTCGCGCACGCCGGGCAGGTGCTGGGCACCCAGTACGGGATCCCGTTCGTGTCGTCCTCGCGGGTGCTCTTCTACAACAAGGCGGTCTTCCGGCAGGCGGGGATCACCCAGCCGCCGACCACCTGGAACGAGCTCCGCGCGGCGGCCGAGAAGATCAAGGCCAAGGTGCCGGGGGTGACCCCGTACGGGCTCCCGCTGGGGCCGGAGGAGGCACCGGCCGAGTCCATGCTGTGGACGCTGAGCGGCGGCGGCAGCCTCTCCGACGACGTAGGCAACTACACCATCGACAGCGACCAGAACCAGGCGACGTTCGGCTGGCTGAAGAACAACCTGGTGAGCACCGGGCTGACGTACCCGGACCCCGGCAAGATGAACCGCACTCCGGTGTTCCAGGACTTCGCGGCCGGGAAGGTCGCGATGCTGAACGGGCACCCGACGCTGCTGCGGATGGCGTCCGCCGGGAACATCGACTTCGGGACGGCGCCGATCCCGAAGAAGGACGGCGTCGGGAAGACCGGGAGCCTCGGGGTCGCGGACTGGATGATGGCGTTCAAGGCCAACGGGCACAAGAACGAGATCAAGAAGTTCCTGTCCTTCGTCTACACGAAGGACTACCAGCTGAAGTTCGACGAGCAGTACAACCTGCTGCCGGTCACGCAGGACGCCTTCGGCCAGATGTCGTCGGACCCCAAGCACGCGGACCTCAAGCAGTTCGCGGTCGGGCTCGGCAACGCGAGCTTCTACCCGTTCGGGGACCCGGCCTGGGGCGAGGTCAGCAACCGGATCAAGGCGGGCATCGGGCAGGCGGTGACCGGGGACCCGAAGCAGGTGCTCGGCGGGCTGCAGGACGCGGCGATGCAGGAGGCGGCCCGGGTCCGAAAGCAGTAGGACCCGGCCGGGGATGCTCGGGGGCGAGGTCGGCGGTGGGGATGTGCAGGGCGAAGGTCGTCGTGCTCGTCATGCTCGTCATGGGGGCGACCGTGGTGCGGCGCGGGCCAGGGCGTGGGGGCAGAGTGTGTCGGCGGCCGGCGGGAGAATGACACTCCGTAGGTCCGTGGGGATGCGGCGGAGGTGGTTGTCGGTGGGCGAGCTGGGCGAGCTGAGTGAGCGGGACCGGGCGGTGCTGGCGCTGGAGGGGCGGCAGTGGCGGACGGCGGGGGCCAAGGAGCGGGCGATCCGGGAGGAGCTGGGGCTCTCCTCCACGCGGTACTACCAGTTGCTGAACGGGTTGCTGGACCGGGAGGAGGCGTTGGCGTTCGCGCCGGTGCTGGTGAATCGGTTGCGGCGGGTGCGGGAGGCCCGGCGGGCGGCTCGGTGAGGTGGGGGGTTCTGTGTGTGTGTGGAGGTGGGGCGTGGTGCCAGACCCAGGAACACCGCCAGCTGGCCGTACGGCACGACCGTGGTCAGCCCGGCCAGGCTGGACTTCAGCGTCCCGTTGATCGCCCAGGC
>NZ_JBSFGK010000210.1:0-3295 GCF_053596495.1 Kitasatospora sp. NPDC001683 | reverse complement strand
GCCCCCGCGGCCCGGCCCCCGTTTTGTGGTCCACCCCCCCCCCCCGGTGTGGGGAAGTCGGCCGGGCCGACTTCCCACTCCGGGGCGGTACGCGTGCCAGAGGCCGCGGTGATTACTCGACCACGCCGGACTTGGCGATCTTGATGCTGGCCGAGGTGCGGCCGCTCTGCGAGCCGAGGCCCTCGATCTTCTTCACGACGTCCATGCCCTCGACGACCTCGCCGAAGACGACGTGCTTGCCGTCCAGCCAGTCGGTGACGATGGTGGTGATGAAGAACTGCGAGCCGTTGGTGTTGCGGCCGGCGTTGGCCATCGACAGCAGGCCCGGGCGGTCGTGCTTGAGCTGGAAGTTCTCGTCCGCGAACTTCTCGCCGTAGATGCTCTTGCCACCGGTGCCGTTGTGGTTGGTGAAGTCACCGCCCTGCAGCATGAAGGCGGGGATCACGCGGTGGAAGCCGGAGCCCTCGTAGCCGAAGCCGTTCTGGCCGGTGGCCAGCTCGCGGAAGTTGCGGGCGGTCTTCGGGACGACGTCGTCGAAGAGCTTGAAGACGATGCGGCCGGCCGGCTCGTCGTTGATGGTGATGTCGAAGAAAACGTTGGAACCCATGCAGGGATCATGGCACGACCCGCCGACCGCCGCGCGCCACCCCCGGCTCCCCCGCTGGTGACGTCGGCGTTTCCGGGTTCGCCGTCACACCGGAACGGCGGAAGCTAACATCCCTGTCGGATTCGAGTGGACGGCGGGGAGGACGGCATGCGGATCGGCGAACTGGCCCGGCGCACGGGCGTGAGCGAGCGCTCGCTGCGGTACTACGAACAGCAGGGCCTGCTGGTGGCCCGGCGCACCGAGGGTGGCCACCGGGAGTACCCGGAGATGGCGGTGGACCGGGTGGTGCACATCCAGGAGCTGTTCGCCGCCGGACTGCACAGCCGCACCATCTACAAGATCCTCCCCTGCATGCGGGACTCCGACGGCGGCCCGAGCGAGCAGGCCACCCCGATGCTGGTCGAGGAGCTCACCTCGGAGCGGGACCGGATCGACCGGATGATCACCGATCTGCTGCGCTCGCGCGAGGTGCTGGACGAGGTGATCGCCGGCGCCTCCGGGGAGCCGGCGGCGGCGTAGCGCGGTCCGAGCCTCGGGGGCTCAGGCCTTGAGCTTGCGCCAGACCGTCTCCAGGGCCGCGATGTCCGCCGGGTCCAGCCGGTCGGTGAACACCGGGGCCAGGGCGGCCCGCCGGGTCGCGTCGGCCTCGGCGAAGAGGGCGCGACCCTGGTCGGTCAGCTCGATCCGCACCGAGCGCGCGTCCGAGGCCGAGGGCGTACGGGACACCAGCCCGCGCCCGGCCAGGGCGTCCACCACCCGGGAGACCTGGCTGCGGCTGAGCATGGTCTTCGCGCCGAGGTCGGAGGCGGCCACCGGCTCCTGCTGGCCGTTCAGCCAGAGCATCACCTCGAACCAGGACAGCGGCAGCCCGTGCACCCGGGCGAGCTCCCGGTCCACCCGGGCGGCCAGGGTGGTGCCGGCCCAGACCAGCCCGTAGAAGGCGTGGTCCTGCTCCGACAGCGGGCCCAGGGAGAGATCGGCGCGGTCCATGCCGTTCATCGTACCGAGGGTGCGTGCGTGTGCACACAGTGCCGGAGGGGCCCGCACCCGGGGCCGAGCCCGCTACAGCTCGCGCTCCGCGACCTCCTGGTCGCCGCTCAGCTCGCCGGTCGGGCGGAAGCCCAGCCGGGCGTAGAACCCGGCGGGGCCGTCCGGGCCCGGGTGGTAGGTGACGGTCGCGCGGGTGCCGCCGCGGCGGCGGATCTCGGCGCAGACCTGCTCGACGGCGAAGCGGCCGTAGCCGCCGCGCTGCTGCCCCGCGTCGACCAGCAGGCGCCAGAGGCCGGAGCGGGGGCGGTCCTCGGGGCGCTCCGGGTCGAAGCGGATGTCGAAGAAGGCCATCACGAAGCCGACCGGCCGCCCGCCGTCCAGGATCAGCCGGGGCCAGGCCGTCTCGCCGTGGACGTACGCCTCGGCCAGCGACTTCGCCACCGGCGCGACCAGCCCCTCCTGGTCGGGGCGCACCCGTAGGGCGAGGGCGGCGTCGATGTTCCCGGGGGTGAGCAGGGCGAGGCTGAGCGGGTTGGACATGGCGGGCAGCCTAGGCAGCTCGGCCGCCCGCCGTCGTCCGGTTTACCGGGCCGCGGTCACACCCCGGCCGGGTAGTCGGTGCCGCGGCTGACCGCCTCCCAGGCCTCGGCCTCCTGGCGCGCGCCGTCCAGGTTGCCCAGGATCGCCTCCACCGCGTCGGTGCCGAGCGCGAGCCGCAGCGGGGTCTTCTCGGCGGCCAGGGCGGCCAGGATCGCCTCGGCGGCCTTCACCGGGTCGCCCGGCTGCTTGCCGTCGGAGTCCGGCAGGCCGGCGCGGACCGGGCCGACCACCGGCTCGTACGCGTCGATCGGGGCGCTCTGGGCGAGCGCGCCGCCGCCCGCGAAGCCGGTCCGGAACGCGCCCGGCTCGACGATCAGCACCTTGATCCCGAAGCCGGCCACTTCCAGGGCCAGCGCCTCGGACAGCCCCTCCAGCGCGAACTTGGTGGCCGAGTAGGCGCCCACGCCGGGGAAGGAGAAGCGGCCGCCCATGCTGCTCATCTGCACCACGGCGCCGGCGCCCTGGGCCCGCATGTGCGGCAGCACGGCCCGGGTGAGCGCGGCCGGGCCGAAGAAGTGCAGTTCCATGAGGTCCCGCAGCTCACCGTCGGTGGTCTCCTCGACGGCGCCGATCACGCCGCGGCCGGCGTTGTTCACCAGGACGTCGATCCGGCCGTGCCGCTGCACGGTCTCGGCGACCACGGCGGGGATCCGCTCCTGGTCGGTGACGTCCAGCTGCACCGGCACCAGCCGGCCCGGGTGCGCGGCGGCCAGCTCCGCCAGCGTCTCGGGGCGGCGGGCGGCCGCGACGACGGTGTCGCCGGCCGCCAGCGCGGCCTCGGCGATCGCCTGGCCGAAGCCGGAGTTGGCGCCGGTGATCAGCCAGACCCTGCCGGTGGTCTCGTGGGCGGTCATCTGTGTTCCTCCGTACGCGCTTGCACCACAGGAAAGTTGACGATCATTTATACGACATCCCACGCAGCCGGTGATCGGACGCGTCCGCAAATGCCGGAGCCCCCGGCCGATCGGAATCGGCCGGGGGCTCCGGGGAGTTCGGGGCGGGCCCGTTACGGCAGGTTGCGGGCCATCACGATCCGCTGGACCTGGTTGGTGCCCTCGTAGATCTGGGTGATCTTCGCGTCCCGCATCATCCGCTCCA
>NZ_JBSFGK010000209.1:0-3343 GCF_053596495.1 Kitasatospora sp. NPDC001683 | reverse complement strand
CCCGGTGAACAGGAACGCCAGCTTTCCGGCGGAAGCAGCAGAATCCACCACCTCCTGGCACGGGCGCCCCTCCGCCAGGGACTCCAGCCCCCGCAGCAGCCCCTCACGGTCCCCCGCCACCACCGCCGCACGCCGATCCAGCACGGCCCGCGTGGTCGCCAGGGAGTAGCCCACGGACGGGAGGGTCAGCTCGGGACGATCGGCGAGGAAGGTCCGCAGCGAGCCCGCCTGGGCCCGGAGTCCGGCCTCGTCCGGCGCGGACACCACCATCGGCACGGCACGGCCCGGCGCCGGGACCACCTCAGCGCCCTCGGACCGCTCGACCGGCGGCGCCTCCTCCAGGATCACGTGGGCGTTGGTCCCGCTGATGCCGAAGGACGAGACGCCCGCGCGACGCGGCCGGTCGGTCCTCGGCCACTCGACGTTCTCGGTGAGGATCCGTACGGTGCCGGCCGACCAGTCGACCTGGGGGGTCGGCTCCTCGACGTGCAGGGTCCGCGGCAGTACGCCGTGCCGCAGCGCCAGCACCATCTTGATGACCCCGGCCACGCCCGCGGCCGCCTGGGTGTGCCCCAGGTTGGACTTCACCGAGCCCAGCCACAGCGGACGGTCCGCCGGCCGCTTCCGCCCGTACGTGGCGATCAGGGCCTGTGCCTCGATGGGGTCGCCGAGCTGGGTGCCCGTCCCGTGCGCCTCCACCGCGTCGACCTGGTCGGCCGTCAGTCGGGCGTTGCCGAGGGCCTGTTCGATGACCCGCTGCTGCGAGGGCCCGTTGGGCGCGGTGATCCCGTTCGAGGCGCCGTCCTGGTTGACGGCGGAGCCGCGGATCACGGCCAGCACCTGGTGGCCGTTGCGCCGGGCGTCCGAGAGCCGCTCCAGCAGCAGGATGCCCGCTCCCTCGCCCCAGCCGGTGCCGTCCGCCGTGGCCGAGAACGCCTTGCAGCGGCCGTCGCGGGCGAGACCGCCCTGGCGGCTGAACTCGGTGAAGAGCGTGGGCATGGACATCACGGTGGCGCCGCCGACGAGGGCGAGCCCGCACTCCCGGCGCCGCAGGGACTGGGCGGCGAGGTGCAGCGCGACCAGCGAGGCCGAGCAGGCGGTGTCGACCGTCACGGCGGGCCCCTCCAGCCCGTACACGTACGACAGGCGCCCGGAGAGCACGCTCGCGGCGTTGCCGGTCATGATGTGTCCGGCGAGGTCGTCGGTGGAGTTGATCGCCACCGGGGCGTAGTCCTGGCCGTTGGTACCGACGAACACGCCCGTTCGGCCGCCCCGCAGCGAGCCGGGGTCGATGCCCGCCCGCTCGAAGGCCTCCCAGGAGGTCTCCAGCAGCAGCCGCTGCTGCGGATCCATGGCCAGGGCCTCGCGCGGGGAGATCCCGAAGAACCCGGCGTCGAAGTCGGCCGCGTCCGGCAGGAAGCCGGCCTGGCGCGCGTGCGAGCCGCCCTCGGCGGCGGGCGAGAGCAGGGAGGTGAGGTCCCAGCCCCGGTCGGTGGGGAAGCCGGTCATGGCGTCGCCGCCCGAGACGAGCAGCCGCCAGAGCTCCTCGGGGCTGTTCGCTCCGCCGGGGAACCGGCAGCCCATCGCGATGACCGCGAGGGGCTCGTGGTCCCGGCTCTCGCTGTCCCGGAGGCGCTCCTGCGTCTGCTCCAGCTCTGTCGACACTCGCTTGAGGAAGTACCGGAGCTTTTCTTCGTTGGACACGGGATGGCTCTCCGTCGGGGAAGTGCTTGGTGCGGGATGTGGGTCGTTCATCGGCGTCGTGTTCCTGGGACGCCGGTTCATGAGATGCCGAACTTCTCGCCGATGAGGCCGAAGAGGTCGTCGTCGGAGACGGAGTCGAAGTCCTCGGACTCCGCGGACCGCTCCTCGTCGGAGTCCCGCCACTGGGAGACGAGGGCCTGCATGCGGAGCATGATCCGGGTGTGTTCGGGCGAGCCGGAGCCGAGCTGCTCCAGGGCCCGTTCCAGCCGGTCGAGGCCCTCCTGGGGCGTGCTGCCCTCGGTGGGGTCGTCCTCGGCGAGTTCGGCGCCCAGGTGGGCGGCGAGTGCTGCGGGGGTCGGGTGGTCGAAGACCAGGGTGGCCGGCAGGGTCAGCCCGGTGGCGGCGGCGAGGCGGTTGCGCAGCTCGACGGCGGTCAGCGAGTCGAATCCGGCTTCCTTGAACGCGCGGGTGACGGGGACCGCTTCGAGCGAGCCGTGGCCGAGGACGGCCGCGACATGGCCCCGGACGAGCGCGAGGAGGGCGTCCTCCCGCTCGGCTGCGGACTTGCCGCGCAGCGAGTCCCGCAAGGCGCCGCCGGTCGTGTTCGCGTCCTCGGCCGCCCCGGCGAGCGACTGCAGTTCGGGGAGCTGGGACAGCAAGGGGCTCGGCCGGCCGGTGACGAAGGTGGGTCCGAACCGGTCCCAGTCCACCGCGGCGACGACCAGGTGGGTCTCGTCCCGGATCAGTGCCCGTTCCAGGGCGGCGATCGCCGACTCCGGTGCCATCGGCACCATACCGCCCCGTCGGAGCCGCTCGGTGACGACCTCGGTCTCCGTGGCGAGGCCCGAACCGCCCCAGGAGCCCCAGGCGATGGAGGTGGCCGGAAGCCCCTGGGCGCGGCGGCGCTCGGCCAGGGCGTCCAGGTGGGCGTTGGCCGCCGCGTAGTTGCCCTGCCCCGCGCCGCCCACGGCGCCCGCGAACGAGGAGAAGAGCACGAACGCCGAGAGGTCCGAGCCCCTGGTCAGCTCGTCGAGGTGATCGGCCGCGTCGGCCTTCGGGCGCAGCACCCGGGCCAGCCGCTCCTCGGTCAGCGACTCCACCACGCCGTCGTCCAGGACGCCCGCCGCGTGGAACACCGCGCTGACCGGGTGCTCGGCGAGCAGCCGGGCGAGTGCCTCGCGGTCCCCCGCATCACAGGCGGCTACGGTGACCTTGGTGCCCAACTGCTCCAGTTCGGCGGCCAGTTCCCGGGCTCCCGGGGCGTCCGGGCCGCGTCGGCCGGTGAGCAGCAGGTGTTCGGCCCCACGGCCGGCCAGCCAGCGCGCGACGTGCGCGCCCAGTGCGCCGGTGCCACCGGTGATCAGTGTCGTGCCGGAGACGTCCAGGGACGCGGCCGGGGCCGAGCCGCTGCGGGCGCCCCACCCGGCGCGTACCAGTCGGCGGCCGTAGGCGCCGCCCTCGCGGACCGCCACCTGGTCCTCACCGGCCGCACCGGACAGGACCCGCGCCAGCCACGAACCGGCCTCCGCGTCCAGAACCTCCGGCACGTCCACCAGACCACCCCACGACTGGGACCGCTCCAGAGCCACCACCCGGCCCAGACCCCAGACCTGAGCCAGCGAAGCATCCGGCGCGGCAT
>NZ_JBSFGK010000208.1:0-3365 GCF_053596495.1 Kitasatospora sp. NPDC001683 | reverse complement strand
ACCGCGAGGACGGTGTGCCCGTTGCGGCGGGCGTCCGACAGGCGCTCCAGCACCACCACGCCGACGCCCTCGCCCCAGCCCACGCCGTCCGCCGCGTCCGCGAACGAACGGCACCGGCCGTCGGCCGACAGGCCGCCCTGGCGCGAGAACTCCACGAACGTGTTCGGCGTCGACATCACCGTCACGCCACCGGCCAGCGCCAGCGAGCACTCACCGCCGCGCAGCGCCTGCGCCGCCAGGTGCATCGCCACCAGCGACGATGAGCACGCCGTGTCCACCGTCACCGCCGGACCCTCGAAGCCGAAGGTGTAGGAAACCCGGCCGGAGGCGACACTGGGGGCGCTGCCGTTGCCCCGGAAGCCCTCGAACTCCTCGCCGTCGAGGAGCGAGCGGTAGTCGGTGTACATGACGCCCGCGAAGACTCCGGTCCGGCTGCCGCGCAGCGTCGCCGGATCGATGCCGGCCCGCTCGAACGCCTCCCACGACGTCTCCAGCAGCAGGCGCTGCTGCGCATCCGTCGCCAGCGCCTCGCGCGGGCTCATGCCGAAGAACTCGGGGTCGA
The DNA here is from genome assembly GCF_053596495.1 of Kitasatospora sp. NPDC001683. NCBI lineage: Bacteria > Bacillati > Actinomycetota > Actinomycetes > Kitasatosporales > Streptomycetaceae > Kitasatospora > Kitasatospora sp. NPDC001683. Next base: position 2,803 of record NZ_JBSFGK010000208.1, on the reverse strand, counting down.
ACTCCCCGGCGTCGTGCAGGAACGCGCCGCGCCGGGTGTAGGACGTGCCGGGGACGGACCGGTCCTCGTTGTAGAGCGAGTCGAGGTCCCAGCCGCGGTTCTCCGGGAAGTCGGACACCGCGTCCACGCCGTCGGCCACCAGCCGCCACAGGTCCTCGGGCGACTCGACGCCGCCCGGATAGCGGCAGGCCATGCCGACGATGACCACCGGGTCGTCCGACAGCACCGGGAGCACGGCCGGGAGTTCCTCGGCCTTCTCCCTGCCGAACAGGCCCTCCAGGACGCAGCCGGCCAGCGCGTTCGCCGTCGGGTAGTCGAACACCACGGTGGCCGGGAGCTGGAGACCGGTCACCGCCTTGAGCCGGTTGCGCAGCTCGACCGCCGTCAGCGAGTCGAAGCCGAGGTCCTGGAACGCCCGCGACGGGTCGACGACCGAGCCGCCCTCGTGGCCGAGGACCACGGCGATCCGGTCGCGCACGAGCTCCAGGACGGTCGCCCGCCGCTCGTCGGCGGTCAGGCCGGACAACCGCTGTGCCAGGCCCGCCGAGGCGGCCGTGCCGGCGACCGCCGCGCGCCGGACCCGGCTGTGCACCAGTCCGCGCAGCAGGGCCGGCACCGAGTCCTGGGCGCGCAGCGCGGCCAGGTCGAAGCGGACGGGCAGGACCGCGGGCTCACCCGCCGCGAGCGAGGCGTCGAACAGGGCGGCGCCCTCGGCGGGGGTGAGCTCCGGCATGCCCGAGCGGGCGATGCGGTGCAGGTCGACGTCGGCGAGCGTGCCGATCATGCCGCCGTCGCGGGTCCACGGGCCCCAGGCCTGCGAGACGGCGGGCAGGCCGAGCGAGCGGCGGTGGACGGCCAGCGCGTCCAGGTAGGCGTTGCCCGCCGCGTAGGCGGCCTGGCCGGGGCCGCCGAAGACGCCGGAGACGGAGGAGAACAGGACGAAGGCCGCCAGCTCGCGGTCCTTCGTGGCCTCGTGCAGGTTCCACGCCGCGTCCGCCTTCGGGCGCAGGACGGCCGAGACGCGCTCGGCGGTCAGGGACCCGACCACGCCGTCGTCGAGCACGCCGGCCGTGTGGACGACCGCACGGATCTCGTGCCGGGCGAACAGGTCCGCCACCGCCGCCGGGTCGGCGACATCGCACGCCTCGACCTTCGCCCCGGCCCCGAGCTCCGCCAGCAGCTCCCCGACGCCCTCGGCATCCCCACCACGGCGGCTCACCAGCAGCAGATCACGCACCCCGTGCTCGGCCACCAGGTGCCGGGCCACGACCCGGCCCAGGCCGCCCGTGCCACCGGTGACCAGAACCGTGCCCTCGCCGGTCCAGCCGACCGGCTCGCCCGTCGGCTCGGCGCGAACGAGCCGGGCCGCGAGGACCTCGCCGTCGCGGACGAGCAGCTGCGGCTCGTCCAACCCCAGGGCCTCGGAGGGCAGTTCCTCGGAACCCGCCAGATCCACCAGTCCGAACCGGCCCGGCTCCTCCGACATCGCCGACCGCACCAGACCCCACGCAGCTGCGCCCGGCAGGTCCTCGCCCACCACCACACCGCGCGTCACGAAGACCAGGCGAGACCCGGCGAAACGCTCCTCCGCCAGCCAGCCCTGCACCAGCTCCAGCGCTCGGGCCGTCCCCGTGTGCACGTCGCCGTCCGCCGGCCGGATCACCACGACCGGCGGCACGTCCGCCGGCACCTCGGCCAGGGAGGTCACCTCGACGAACTCCGGCGCGACGGACGCCTTCACCGGCACCCAGTCGACCCGGAACAGCCCGTCCCGAGCCGCCACCGGCTCGCCGCCCGACACCGCGCGCAGGGCCAGCGACCCCACCGACGCCACCGGCAGGCCCTCGGCGTCGGCGACCGCCACCGCGACGGACTCCTCGCCGGTCCGGGTGACGCGCACGCGCACCGAGGACGCGCCGGAGGCGTGCAGCGACACGTCCTCCCACGAGAACGGCACGACGCCGTGCGGCAGCCCGTTGACGGCCGTCACGTGCAGGGCGGCGTCGAGCAGGGCCGGGTGCAGGCCGTAGCCCGCGCCCTCGGTGCCGTCCGGCAGGGCGACGTCGGCGAAGATGTCGTCCCCGCGCCGCCAGGCCGCCCGCAGGCCCTGGAACACCGGGCCGTACGCGTAGCCGCCGTCGGCCATGCCTTCGTACAGCCCGGTGAGGTCGACCGCCTCGGCGCCGGCCGGCGGCCAGACGGACGTGTCGAACGCGGAGCGCGTCTCCCCCGTGGCCAGGACGCCGGTCGCGTGCTGGTCCCAGGCCCTGCCGTCGGCGCCCTCGGGCCGGGAGGCGATGGTGAAGGTGCGGCGGCCGGTCTCGTCGGCCGCGCCGACGCGCAGCTGAAGCTGGACGCCCGCGTGCTCGGGCAGGACGAGCGGCGCGGCCAGGGTGAGTTCCTCGACGCGGTCGCAGCCGGCCTCGTCCCCGGCGCGGACGGCCAGTTCGAGGAACGCGGTGCCGGGCAGCAGGACGTTGCCGCGCACGACGTGGTCGGCGAGCCACGGGTGGGACCGGCAGGACAACCGGGAGGTGAACAACAGGCCGTCGTCGTCGAAGAGTTCGAGCGAGGCGGAGAGCAGCGGGTGGTCGGCGGCGCCGAGGCCCGCGGCGCCGAGGTCGCCGGCGGTCGTGGCGGCGGTGACGGGCCAGTAGCGGCGGCGTTGGAAGGCGTAGGTCGGCAGGTCGACCGGGCGGACGGGGGTGCCGGCGAAGAGGGCGGTCCAGTCGACGCGGGCGCCGGTGACGTGCAGGCGGGCCAGGGCGGTCAGAACGCTCGTGTCCTCGGCCTGGTCCTTGCG
>NZ_JBSFGK010000207.1:0-3380 GCF_053596495.1 Kitasatospora sp. NPDC001683 | reverse complement strand
GCCGAGGAGCGGACCTTCGTCGACGCCCTCGCCCGCCTCCACGTCCACGGCGCCACGGTCGACTGGGCCCCCCTGTTCGTCGGCACCGGCGCCCGCAGGATCGACCTGCCGACGTACGCCTTCCAGCACCGCCGCTTCTGGACGGACGCCTCGGCGCCCTTCCCGACGGCCGAGTCCGCCGGGCTCCGCAACGCCGACCACCCGCTGCTCACCGGCTCGCTCGAACTGGCGGGCACCGCGGGGTTGGTGTTCACCGGCAGGCTGTCGGCGCGCTCGCACGGGTGGCTGGCGGACCATGTCGTCATGGGTTCGGTCCTGGTGCCGGGCACGGCGCTGGTGGAACTGGCCGTGCGCGCCTGCGACGAGGTCGGCTGCGACCTGGTCGAGGAGCTGACCATGGCCGCGCCGCTGGTCCTGCCCGAGGACGGCGCCGTCCGGATCCAGGTGCGCCTGGCCGAGCCGGACGAGGCCGGGCGCCGCGCGGTCGGCATCCACTCCACGGCGGACACCGGCCCGGAGCCGGTCTGGACCCTGCACGCGAGCGGTGTGCTGGGGACGGGCGCGGCGCCGGCGGAGTTCGACGCCGCGGCGTGGCCGCCGGCCGGTGCCGCGGCGGTCGACGCGGCCGGGCTGTACGAGGGCCTGGCGGAGGCCGGGTTCGGGTACGGCCCGGCGTTCCAGGGCCTCCGGGCTGCGTGGCGGCGCGGGGAGGAGGTCTTCGCGGAGGTCGCCCTGCCGGAAGGTATGGAGGGCGAGGGCTTCGGCCTGCACCCCGCGCTGTTCGACGCCTGCCTGCACGGTTTTGCGCTGGCCGGGACCGGAGAGGGTGGCGGAGTGCCGTTCGCCTGGGAGAACGTCGCGCTGCACGCCTCCGGCGCGTCGTCGGTGCGGGTGCGCCTGACGCGCTCGGCCTCGGGCGCCCTGGCGCTCGCCGTGGCGGACGCCGACGGCAGGCCGGTGGCGTCGGTCGGCGCGCTGACGGTGCGTCCGATTGCCGCAGGGCAGCTCGCGGCCGGGCCGAAGGTGGGCCGGGACTCGCTGTTCCGGGTGGACTGGGTGCCGGTGAAGGCCTCGGACGCACCGGAGTTCGTGGCGGTCGGGTCGCTGGCGGAGGTGCCGGAAGACGTGCCGCCGGTGGTCGTGATCGAGACGGCCGTCGACGAGGTGCACGCGCGGACGGCGCAGGCGCTCGGGCTCGTGCAGGACTGGCTGGCGGAGGAGCGCTTCGCCGCGTCTCGTCTGGTGTTCGTGACGCGTGGCGTGGTGGCGGGTGAGGACCTGTCCGGGGCAGCCCTGCGGGGTCTTCTCCGTTCGGCGATCACTGAGGAGCCGGGCCGGTTCGGCCTGGTGGATCTGGCGGGGTCGGAGGAACTGCCGTCCGAGGCCCTGGGCCTGGACGAGCCGGAGCTGCTCGTTCGCGACGGAGAGATCCTCGCGGCGCGCCTGGCCCGTACGGAGGCAGCGACGGAAGCGGTGGCGTGGCCGGCCGAGGGCACGGTTCTGATCACCGGCGGCACGGGCGGCCTGGGCAAGCTCGTGGCCCGGCACCTGGTGGCCGAGCACGGTGTGCGCGACCTGCTGCTGGTGAGCCGTCGCGGTGCTCAGGCCGAGGGCGTCGGGGAGCTGCTGGCGGAGCTGGGCGTAGGAGCGAAGGTCGAGGCGTGCGACGTGGCTGACGCGGCCGCGGTGGCCGAGCTGTTCTCGCGCCACGAGATCCGTGCGGTCGTCCACACGGCCGGCGTGCTCGACGACGGAGTGATCGGCTCGCTCACCCCCTCGCGGGTCTCCGGCGTCCTGCGTCCGAAGGCGGACGCGGCGTGGAACCTCCACGAGGCCGCCTGCGCCGTCGATGCGTTCGTCCTGTTCTCGTCGATGGCCGGTACGTTCGGCAGCGCGGGCCAGGCCGCCTACGCGGCGGGCAACGCCTACCTGGACGCGCTGGCCGTCCACCGCCGCTCGCTCGGCCTGCCCGCCGTCTCCCTCGCCTGGGGCCCGTGGTCGGACGTGGCCGGTATGACCGGCACGCTCACCGCCGCCGAGCGCGAGCGGATGACCGGCGCCGGCGTGCCGCCGCTCGACCCGGAGCACGGGCTGGCGCTGTTCGACGCGGTCGCCACCGGCGCCGCGCCGGCCGTCCTGCCCGTCCGGCTCGACCTGCCCACCCTGCGGGACCGGGGCGGCGTCCCCGCCCTGCTGCGCGGCCTGGTCCGGACCCCGGCGCGCCGGGCGGTCGCCGCCCCCGCCGCGATCGACCTGACCCGCCGGCTGTCGGGCCTGGGTGGCGAGGAGCGGCGGGCGGCCGTCCTGGACCTGGTGCGCGACCAGATCGCGCTCGTGCTCGGCCACGAGGGCCGCTCGACGGTGGACCCGTCGAAGGCGTTCCAGGACCTCGGCTTCGACTCGCTGACGGCGGTCGAGCTGCGCAACCGGCTGCGGACCGTCACCGGGCTCAAGCTGCCCGCCACCGTCGTCTTCGACTACCCGACCGCCCACGCGCTCGCCGGCTTCCTGCTGGAGGGCCTGTTCGGCGCCACCGAGACGACGGACCAAGCGCCGGCGCCCCTGCCCCTCCCGTCCGACGACCCGATCGTGCTGGTCGGGATGGCCTGCCGCTATCCCGGCGGCGTGGCGTCGCCGGAGGACCTGTGGCGGCTGGTGGCCGACGGGCTGGACACGGTCTCGGAGTTCCCGGCCGACCGCGGCTGGGACGTCGAGACCCTCTACGACCCGGACCCGGACCACAACGGCACGTCCTACACCCGCACGGGCGGCTTCCTGCGGGAGGCGGCGGCGTTCGACGCGGCGTTCTTCGGGATGAGCCCGCGCGAGGCGCTGGCGACGGATGCGCAGCAGCGCCTGCTGCTGGAAACCTCCTGGGAGGCCTTTGAGCGGGCCGGCATCGACCCCGTGTCGCTGCGCGGCAGCCGGACCGGAGTCTTCGCGGGCGTCATGTACGCCGACTACGCGAATCTGCTCGGCGGCGGTGAGTTCGAAGGCCACCAGGGCAGCGGCAGCGCCGGCAGCGTGGCGTCCGGCCGGGTGTCCTACACCCTCGGCCTCGAAGGCCCGGCGGTCACGGTCGACACGGCCTGCTCGTCGTCCCTCGTCGCGATGCACCTGGCGGCGCAGGCGCTGCGCGGCGGTGAGTGCTCGCTGGCCCTGGCCGGCGGCGTGACGGTGATGTCCACCCCGGGGACGTTCGTCGAGTTCTCGCGCCAGCGCGGCCTCGCCGCCGACGGCCGCAGCAAGGCCTTCGCCGAGGCGGCGGACGGCGTGGGCTGGGGCGAGGGCGTCGGCGTGGTGGTGCTGGAGCGCCTGTCGGACGCCCGCCGCAACGGGCACACCGTCCTCGCGGTTCTGCGGGGGAGCGCGGTGAACCA
>NZ_JBSFGK010000206.1:0-3499 GCF_053596495.1 Kitasatospora sp. NPDC001683 | reverse complement strand
GCCCGGTCAGCTGACCGGGCGGCGGCGCATGGTCGGCCTGCAAGACCCCCATTCGGGGCATCTTGACAGGCGCCTGCCACGGTTCTATGCAGGTCGATGAGGAGGTTCTGCCGTAGGCCGGGTTCGCCCGGCCGGGCACGGGCGACCGGGCAAGCCGAGGAGGTGGGCTGCCATGACCGTTGCGCGACCGTGGCGGGATCACTACGCGGTGCTGGGAGTCGAGCCCTCGGCGTCCGCGCAGCAGATCACCTCGGCCTATCGGGCTCAGGTCCGCCTGCTGCACCCGGATTCCCGCCCAGCCAGGTCTGCCGAGGCCGGATCGGTCGAGCGGCTCGTCAACGTGATAGCCGCGTACGAGGTTCTGCACGACCCCGGGCTGCGCGCCGCCTATGACGCCGAGCGCGGCGGGGGCCGGCTGCATTCGGGGGCCGACGAGGCTGCTGGTCGTGCGGCCGCGGTGGTGCGGGTTGCGGTGCGTGTGGTCCCGGCAACCGGCAACGCGCCCGCAGCCGCAGTGGCTGTCCGGCTCGGCGGCAAGAGCGGGTGGCCGTCCGACCCCGCAGTGTGGGTGGGGCCGGTGCGGGTCGAACCGTGCGCCCGCTCCACGCCGCTGAGCCTCTGGGAGTGGATGAACCGGTTGTGGGAGGTGGACCCTTGGCTGTGAACGACAGCGAGTTCCGCACCGCCATCGGGCGCGGGTAGGCGCCGGCGGCCGCACTGGTTGAGCCTACGGATCTCCTCGGCCGCCGAGACCGCGATCTCGCGCGGCATGCGATCTGTGAGCATCACGTCACCTCCCCTCAGCACGTCACCTCCGCTCAGCCGATCCCCATGCGGCGCAGGCCGACGCTCAGGCGTGGGCCGGAACGCGCGCCCGCTGGGCACCGGGCCGGGCCAGTGGCTTTCTCGGGCTCTGGCACCGCCCTGGTGGCTCCCTCGACGGCCCGGACAGGGGCTGTGAAATCCTCGCGGGGCTTCCCCGTGTGCTCAGGAGGCGTTCGCGGCTCGGCCGAAGAGGCGGCCGCCGAGGTCCACGCCGACCACCGCGCCGGCGGAGTCGCGGGTGAAGAAGCCGCGCTGGCCCTTCAGCCCGCCCTCGGTGATGAGGTACTCGTCGGCGTCGCCCGGGAGGAAGCCCATGGTCGCGGCAGGGTAGTCGGCCGGCATGTCGACGTCCGAGGCGGCGCGGATCTCCGGCTTGATCCCGACGGCCAGGGTGAGCCGGGTGCCGTCGGTGAGGATGTCGAGGTTCATGACGTCGCTTTCGTAGCGGCCGGCCACCTCCCGTGCCCGCTGCTCGTCGTGGGCGATCGGCTCCGGGTCGCGCTCGGCGAGCCCCAGGCAGTGTTCGAGGGCCCAGCGGGTGACGGCCTGGGTGAGGACGTAGCCGTCCGGGCCTGCGGCCAGGGCGACCACGGCGAAGTTCCGCTCCGGCACGATGACCAGGTCGGCGAACTGGCCGTTGCCCGAGCCGCCGTGGCCGATCGTGCGGACGCCGTTCACCTCGCGCAGGAACCAGCCGATGCCGAAGCCGTCGCCGAGCGAGCTGCCGCGCAGCTCGACCGTCCGCTCCCGCATGCCGTGCAGGGTCCCGGCGGGCAGCAGGCCGTCCCCGCCGCCGAGCTGGAAGCGGGCCCAGGCCAGCAGGTCGCTCACCGAGGAGACGATGCCGCCGCCGGGGTTGTTGCCGCGCGCACCGGCCCGGTACGACTTCCACGGCCGGGCGGCCCGCAGCGTCCCGTCCCCGTCGCGGTTGTAGCCCACGGCGAACTTGCGGACCATCACCTCGTCCAGGTCGAAGAAAGTGTTCGACAGTCCGATCGGCTCCAGCAGCAGCGCGGCCACGGCCTGCTCGTAGCTCTGGCCGGTGACGTTCTCGATGATCCGCCCGACCAGGTTGTAGCCGGCCTGGCTGTACGAGGCCCGGGTGCCGGGCGGTGCGACCAGCGGGAGCTCGGCCAGCTTTCCGACGAAACCGGCCAGCGTGCCGTCCTCGTCGCCGGGGTCGATCAGGTTCCAGTCCAGTCCGGCGGTGTGGTTGAGCAGGTTCAGCACAGTGATCTGCTCGGCCGCCTGTTCGTCGGCGAGCCTGAGCTCGGGCACGTACCGGCGCACCGGCGCGTCCAGGTCGACCCTGCCCTCCGCGACCAGGCGCATCAGCGCGGTCGCCGTGAACGTCTTGCTGACCGAGCCGAGGTGGAACAGCGTGCGCTCGTCCACCGGCAGCGGGTGGTCGATGCTGGTCACGCCGTGGGACGCGAAGACCTCCTGACCGTCCACCAGCACTCCGACGGCGACACCCGGGATGCCGAGCCCCTCGGCCGTCGCCGCGACGAACTCGGACAGCTGCTTCTGCGACATGGTTTGTCCCCCTGTGGGCACTTGAACTAAGTACAGGAAGACCGTAAGCCGCTGGTTGAACTAAGTGCAAGAGGTTTCCTGAACTAAGTTCAACTAAGCTGACGCCATGCCACGACAGACCATGACCGCCGACCAGATCGTCCGCGCCGCGATCGAGCTGCTGGACGAGGAGGGCCTGGACGGCCTCAACATGCGCAGCCTTGGCACCCGACTCGGCTCGGCCGCCACAGCCATCTACTGGCACATCAAGACCAAGGACGAGCTGGTCCGCCGGGCCGCAGACGCGGTCTGGGCGGAGGTCGAGCTGCCCGAGCTCGGCACCACCGGCTGGCGGGCTGCCGCCACCGCCATGGCCACCGGCATGCACGCGATGCTCACCCGGCACCCGTGGCTCGGGCAGGCCTTCGGCAGCCACCTGCTGTACGGCCGGGGCAAGGCCCGGCTGGACGACTACAGCCTCGCCGTCTACGAGCAGGCCGGATTCACCGGCCCAGAGGCGGACCAGGCCGCCGCCACGGTGTTCGTCTTCGTGCTCGGCAGCGCCCTCGGGCCCGCCGCACAGGTCTCGCTCACCCGACGGCTGAGCCGCAGCGGCGAGAACGCCGAGCAGCAGCTCGCCGGCACCATCGCCCGGAGCACCGAGATTGCCATGGATTTCCCCCGTCTACGCGAGCGGGTCGGCACCACCGACTACGCCGCCGCACCCGACAGCAGCTTCGAGTTCGGCCTGCGGGCCATCCTGGACGGCTTCGCAAGCCGGCTTGCCGCCGGCGGATAGCGGACGATGGCGCCCGACGGAGTCGACGGTCCTTTTGGGGCACCGGGCCGCTGGGGCCGCGTCACCACGCCGCGGACCAGCACACCCGTAGACGGCGGTTCCCCCGGCGATGGCGCTGCCTGGCGCCCAGGCCGGTTGGTCGCGTCGCGGGACGCCCTGTCGCACCGGCCCGGATCGTTGGCGCTCCGCTGTGGAACCCTCCCGATACACCACCGTCGCTGCGGCCCTACTGCTGGTGTGGGCCGGTTCGGCGGCCGGGCGCCGACGGGCGGGTTAGACGACGTCGAAGTTCGCCATCATCGCCATGTCCTCGTGTTCGAGGTTGTGGCAGTGCAGCATGTACCGGCCCCGGTACCCGCG
>NZ_JBSFGK010000205.1:0-3639 GCF_053596495.1 Kitasatospora sp. NPDC001683 | reverse complement strand
GCACAGACAGCCGGAAGGCCCTTCGCGAGAGCGAAGGGCCTTCCGGCGTTTCCGCGCATTCATGCAAGGGCGGGGCCGGGCAGCCCGCCGGAGCGGACGGCCCGGCCGGGGCTCAGCGGCCGCGCAGCGCGCGGTAGCGGGCGACCAGCTCGGCGGTGGAGCTGTCCAGCTGCTCGCCGCCCTCACCGGTGAGCAGCACCGGCTCGATCCGCTTGGCGAGCACCTTGCCCAGCTCGACGCCCCACTGGTCGAAGGAGTCGATGTTCCAGATCGCGCCCTGGACGAACACCTTGTGCTCGTACAGCGCGACCAGCTGGCCCAGCACCGAGGGGGTCAGCTCGGCGGCCAGGATGGTGGTGGTCGGGTGGTTGCCCTTGAAGGTCTTGTGCGGGACGAGCTCGGCCGGCACGCCCTCGGCGGCGACCTCCTCCGGGGTCTTGCCGAAGGCCAGCGCCTGGGTCTGGGCGAAGAAGTTGGCCAGCAGCAGGTCGTGCTGGGCGACCAGGCCGGGGAGCAGGTCGGCGACCGGCTTGGCGAAGCCGATGAAGTCGGCCGGGATCACCTTGGTGCCCTGGTGCAGCAGCTGGTAGTAGGCGTGCTGGCCGTTGGTGCCGGGGGTGCCCCAGACCACCGGGCCGGTCTGCCAGCCGACCGGGGTGCCGTCGCGGGTCACCGACTTGCCGTTGGACTCCATGTCCAGCTGCTGCAGGTAGGCGGTGAACTTGGACAGGTAGTGCGAGTAGGGCAGCACCGCGTGCGCCTGGGCGTCGAAGAACGCGCCGTACCAGACGCCCAGCAGGCCGAGCAGCAGCGGGACGTTCCGCTCCGGCGGGGCGGTGCGGAAGTGCTCGTCGACCAGGTGGAAGCCGTCCAGCATCTCGCGGAAGGCGTCCGGGCCGATGGCGATCATCAGCGAGAGGCCGATCGCGGAGTCGTAGGAGTAGCGGCCGCCGACCCAGTCCCAGAACTCGAACATGTTGGCGGTGTCGATGCCGAAGTCCTGGACGCCCTGGGCGTTGGTGGACAGCGCGACGAAGTGCTTGGCCACCGCCTCGGTGCCGGCGCCCAGGCCGTCGAGCAGCCAGGACCGGGCGGAGACCGCGTTGGTGATGGTCTCGATGGTGGTGAAGGTCTTCGAGGCGACGATGAACAGCGTCTCGGCCGGGTCGAGGTCGCGGACCGCCTCGTGCAGGTCGGCGCCGTCCACGTTGGACACGAAGCGGACGTCCAGGTCGCGCTTGGTGTACGGGCGGAGCACCTCGTAGGCCATCGCCGGGCCCAGGTCGGAGCCGCCGATGCCGATGTTGACCACGGTGCGGATCGGCTTGCCGGTGTGGCCCTTCCACTCGCCGCTGCGGACCCGGTCGGCGAAGGCGGCCATCCTGTCCAGGACGGCGTGCACGCCGGGGACGACGTTGACGCCGTCGACCTCGATGACGGCGTCGCGCGGGGCGCGCAGCGCGGTGTGCAGGACGGCGCGCCGCTCGGTGATGTTGATCTTCTCGCCGCGGAACATGGCGTCCCGCAGCTCGGCGACGCCGGTGGCGGCGGCGAGCTCGCGCAGCAGCTCCAGCGTCTCGTCGGTGACCAGGTGCTTGGCGTAGTCCACGTGCAGGTCGCCGACCTGCAGGGTGTGGGTGCGGCCGCGCTCGGGGTCGGCGGCGAACAGCTCGCGCAGGTGGGTCTCGCCCAGCTCGGACCGGTGCTTGGCCAGGGCGGCCCACTGCGGGGTGCGGTCGAGCGGGGTGCGGGCGTCGGCGCGGGTCTCCGACATCGGTGGGTCCTCGATTCATCTGGGTGCAGAAACCGGCAGGGCCAGGCGTGAGGGTGTGTTCGCGAGGTCGTGGCGGTACTGGTGGTGCGCCGACTCCGTTGACGGCCTGCCCGGGTTCAGCCTATGCAACCCCGGAGGGGGTCGCGCACATTCCGACCGGCGTGCGCGGACCGCCCGTCACTTCCGCCGGTCCGTCACTTCCGTTCCGAGCGCGGGTCCAGCCCGCGCAGCACGTGGTCGACCAGTTCCGGGTCGGCGCCGAGCTCACTGCGGGCGATGAGCATCTCGCGCCGGGAGGCGGCGATCATCTCCTGCTCGACCTCGGCGGCGGCCCGCCACTGGGCCTGGCGCTGCTTCGCCTCGGCGGCCTCCTCCTCGGCGTGGTTCTCCGGGCAGAGCCGGGCCAGCCGGTCGTGCTGACGGTCCCGCAGGCGGTCGGCGACCTCGGCGGGCAGCCGGTCCTGCTCCTCCAGTTCGCCGAGCTGCTTGAGCCCGGCCTTGGCGGCCCGCCACCAGAGTCGGCGCACGGCCTGCTCCCTGCGGGCGAGCGGCATGGTCACCACGGAGGCGAGCGGCACCATGAAGAACAGGGGCAGCTGGCCCACGGGGAGGTTCCTCTCGACGGCGGATCGGTGGCGGAATCGGCGACGGATCGGCCACAGACGGCTGAGCGCCGCCCAGGATAGATCTGACAATGCGCCCCATAGGTGGGGCGCGCCGAACCGGCGCTTGACCTCAAGCGCGCTTCAGGTTCGAGGATCGGGGACGTTCGACCAGCGAACCGGCGAGAGGAGTCCCCATGAAGGCGGTCACCGTACCGAGGCCCGGCGGTCCCGAGGTCCTGCGGGTCACCGAGGTGCCCGACCCCGAGCCCGGAGCGGGCGAGGTCCGGGTGCAGGTGTACGCCGCCGGGGTGCAGCCGGTGGACCTGGCGATCCGGGAGGGCTTCCGCCCGCCGGGACTGGTGGTCGAGTCGCCGTTCGTCCTCGGCAACGAGTTCGCCGGGGTGGTGGACCGGCTCGGGCCGGACGTCGACGGCTGGCGGGTCGGCGACGAGGTGCTGGGCTTCCGGATGCTGGGGTGCCAGGCCGAGCTGGTCACGGTGGACGCCGCCCAGCTGGTGGCCAAGCCCGCCGGGATGCCCTGGGAGCAGGCCGGCGCGCTCTCCGCCTCCGGCCAGACCGCCCACCTGGCGCTCGCCCTGCTCGGGGTCGGCCCCGGCGACACCGTGCTGGTGCACGGCGCCGCCGGCGGGGTCGGCACCGTCGCCGTCCAGCTCGCCGGGGCCCGGGGCGCCACCGTGATCGGCACCGCGAGCGAGCGCAACCACGACTACCTGCGCGAGCTGGGCGCGGTCCCGGTCACGTACGGCGAGGGGCTGGTCGAGCGGGTCCGCGCGGTCGCGCCCCAGGGGGTGGACGCGGCGTTCGACGCGGCCGGGCGGGGCGCCCTGGCGGCCTCCGTCGAGCTGGTCGCCGACCGGGACCGGATCGGCACCGTGGTCGACTACCCGGAGGCCGAGCGGCTGGGTGTCCGGGGGCTGCGGGGGCCGCGCACGGCCGAGCGGCTGGCCGAGCTGGTGCGGCTGTGGGAGGCGGGCGGGCTGCGGCTGGAGATCGCCGAGACGCTGCCGCTGGAGAAGGCCGGGGAGGCGCACCGGCTGGTCGGGACCGGGCATGTCCGGGGCAAGGTGGTGCTCACGGCCTGAGCGGACCGGGGCAGTCCGGGCCGATTGTGTGTTTCGGCCGCTGACCAGGTAATGTTCTCCACGTCAGCAGGCGCCGCTAGCTCAGTTGGTTAGAGCAGCTGACTCTTAATCAGCGGGTCCGGGGTTCGAGTCCCTGGCGGCGCACAGACAGCCGGAA
>NZ_JBSFGK010000204.1:0-4085 GCF_053596495.1 Kitasatospora sp. NPDC001683 | reverse complement strand
GGGTGCGACCCGCTTCGTCGAGCTGGGCCCGGACGGCGTCCTGACGGCGCTCGCCCAGGACTGCCTCACCGGCACCGACGGCCACGCCTTCACCTTGCTGCTCCGCCGCGACCGCCCCGAGGACCAGGCCGTCGCCGCGGCCCTGGGCGCCCTGCACTGTTGGGGCATCGTCCCCGACTGGCAAGCCGTGTACGACGGTTCGGGCGCGCACCGCGTCGAGCTGCCCACGTACCCGTTCCAGCGCGAGCGCTACTGGCCCCGAACGGCCCCCACCGCAGGCTCGTTCGCGTCGGCCGTCCCGTCCTCGGCCGATCTGCAGTACCGGGCCGTCTGGCAGCCCGTCGGCGATCCCGGGGCCGCCACGCTCGACGGCACCTGGCTGGTGCTCGGGGCCGAGCGCGCCACGGTGGGCGCCGCCCTGGCGGAGCGCGGCGCCACGGTGATCAGCGCGGACCTGGCCGATGCGGCCCTGACCCGCCGGGACCTGGCCGTACGGCTGCGCGAAGTCATCGGCCGAGACGAGGAGTTGGCCGGAGTTCTGCGGCTTCCGTCGGCCGTCGGCGAGTCCGGCCTGACCGAGGTGCTGCTCCTGCAGCAGGCACTGGGCGACGCCGGGATCGACGCGCCGCTGTGGTGCGCGACCAGGGGCGCCGTGGCCGTCGGCCCGGCCGAGCGGCTCGCCGACCCGGCGCAGGCCCAGGTCTGGGGACTCGGCCGGGCGGCGGCGCTGGAGGACCCGGACCGCTGGGGCGGGCTGATCGACGTGCCGCAGGCCTTCGACGAGGCCTCGCTGGCCCGGATGTGCGACGCGCTCACCGGCGCCGGTGGCGAGGACCAACTGGCCGTACGCGCGGACGGTTTGTACGTCCGCAGGCTGGTGCGCGCCCAGCGGGCGGCCGCGCCGGTCGGCGAGTGGCGGCCGTCCGGCACGGTCCTGATCACCGGCGGCACCGGGGCGCTCGGTGGGCACCTCGCCCGTCGGCTCGCCGACCTCGGCGCCGAACACCTGCTGCTGACCAGCCGCCGGGGCACCGGGGCAGCCGGGGCCGACGCGCTCGTGGCGGAACTGGAGGAGCGGGGCACCCGGGTCACCGTCGCCGCCTGTGACGTGGCCGACCGCGAACAGCTCGCCGCCCTGCTCGCGACCGTCCCGGAGGAGTTCCCGCTCACCGCGGTGATGCACACGGCGGGCGTGCTCGACGACGGCGTGCTCGACTCGCTCACCCCGGACCGACTCGCCACCGTGCTGCGGCCCAAGGTGGCGGCGACCCTCAACCTGCACGAGCTGACCCTGACCCAGGAGCTGAGCGCCTTCGTGCTCTACTCCTCCTTCTCCGGCGCGGTCGGAGGCTCCGGCCAGGCCAACTACGCCGCGGCCAACGCCTTCCTGGACGCCTTCGCCGAGCAGCGCCGTGCCGACGGGCTGCCCGCGACCGCCATCGCCTGGGGCGCCTGGGACGGCGGCGGCATGGCCGCCGGGGAGGCGGCCGTCAGTGAGCGGCTCAGCCGGCACGGCGTGCGCGCCATGGCGCCCGGGCGCGCACTCGACGGGCTGCAGCAGGCACTCGACCACGGCGACGCCTGCCTGGCGGTGGTCGACATCGACTGGGGCCGCTTCGCCCCGGGGTTCACCGCCGTACGGCCGAGCCCCCTGCTGTCCGCGATACCCGAGGCGGCGCCCCGGGCGGCGGACGGCCCGGGACCGCGCGAGGCGCTCACCACCCTGCCCGACGAGGACCGGCTGCCGGCGCTGCTCGACCTGGTCCGCGCCCAGGCGGCCGCGGTGCTCGGCCACGGCAGCGCGGACAAGGTGGAGGCCACCCGGCCGTTCCGTGACCTCGGCTTCGACTCCCTGATGGCGGTCGACCTGCGCAACGTCCTCGGCGCCGCCACCGGTCTCGCGCTGCCCGCGACCGTCGTGTTCGACCACCCGAACCCCCGGGCGCTGGCCAGGTTCCTGGACACCGAACTCGGCGGCACCGCCGTCACCCGGGTGCTCGCCGACCTCGGCCGGTTGGAAGGCGCACTGCCCGGCCTCGACCCCGACGCTCTCCACACCGAGGTGGTGGGCCGCCTGGAGGCCCTCCTCGCGGCCGCCCGCGCCGCCGCCGGGATCCATGGACCCCTGGGGTCCCACGAATCCGACGAATCCGCCGAGAGCCCCGCGCTGGACAGTGCGGACGACCTCTTCGCCTACATCGACCAGAAGTACGGAACCCGCTGAACATGAGCAACGAACAGAAGCTTCTCCAGTACCTCAAGCGGGTCACGGCCGACCTCGACGACGCCAACCGGCGCCTGCGGGACACCGAGGACCGCAGCCACGAGCCGATCGCGATCGTCGGCATCGGCTGCCGCTTCCCCGGCGGCGTGCGCTCGGCCGAGCAGATGTGGGACATGCTGGCGGCGGGGACCGACACCCTCGTGCCGTTCCCCGAGGACCGCGGCTGGGACCTCGCCGCCCTCTACGACCCCGACCCGGACCGGGCCGGTACCAGCTACGTCCGCGAGGGCGGATTCCTCGACGGGGCGGCCGACTTCGACCCCGCCTTCTTCGGCATCAGCCCCCGTGAGGCGCGGGCCATGGACCCGCAGCAGCGCGTGATGCTCGAAGTCGCCTGGGAGACCCTCGAAAGCGCGGGCCTCGACCCGACGGCCCTGCGCGAGAGCCGCACCGGCGTGTTCATGGGCACCAACGGCCAGGACTACGGTGCCCTGTTCGGCGGGCAGCCCCCCGAGGAGGGGCTGGAGGGCTACATCGGCACCGGCAACGCCGCGAGCGTCCTGTCCGGCCGCCTCTCCTACGTGCTCGGTCTCGAAGGACCCGCCGTCACGGTCGACACCGCCTGCTCCGCCTCGCTGGTCTCCCTGCACCTGGCCGCCGAGGCACTGCGCCGGGGCGAGTGCACCCTGGCGCTGGCCGGCGGTGTCACGGTGATGTCCACCCCGCGCGTCTTCGTCGAGTTCTCCCGTCAGCGCGGGCTCGCCTCGGACGGCCGCTGCAAGCCCTTCGCGGCCGCCGCGGACGGCACCGGCTGGGGCGAGGGAGCGGGCCTGCTCCTGCTGGAGCGGCTCTCCGACGCCAAGCGCAACGGCCACCGGGTGTTGGCCGTCATCCGGGGCTCCGCCGTGAACCAGGACGGTGCCTCCAACGGTCTGACCGCCCCCAACGGCCCCGCGCAGCAGCGCGTCATCCGCCAGGCGCTCGCCAACGCGCGGCTGACCACCGACCAGGTCGACGCGGTCGAGGCCCACGGCACCGGAACCAGGCTCGGCGACCCGATCGAGGCGCAGGCACTGCTGGCGACGTACGGCCGTGGGCGGTCCGAGGAACGGCCGCTGTGGCTGGGCTCGGTGAAGTCCAACATCGGGCACACCCAGGCCGCGGCGGGTGTCGCCGGTGTGATCAAGATGGTCCTGGCGATGCGCAACGGCCTGCTGCCGCGGACGCTGCACGTCGACGAGCCGACCCCGCACGTGGACTGGTCGGCCGGCGCGGTCCGGCTGCTGGCCGAGGCCAGCCCGTGGCCGAGCACCGGCGCGCCGCGCCGAGCCGGCATCTCCGCCTTCGGCGTCAGCGGCACCAACGCCCACCTGATCCTCGAACAGGCCCCGCTCGACGAAGAGTCGACCGAGCCGGCCGAGCCGACCGGGCCCCGGCCGTCGGTGGTGCCGTGGATCCTCTCCGCGAAGACCCCCGAGGCGCTGCGCGCGCGGGCGGAGCAGCTGCGCGCCCACGCCGAGGCCAACCCGGACTTGGCCGTGGCGGACATCGCCCACTCGCTCACCCTGGCACCGCTGTTCGAGCAGCGGGCCGCCGTCACCGCGACCACGCGTGAGGAGTTCCTCGCGGGGCTGGCCGCCCTCTCGGACGGCGCGACCGCCGTCTCCGGCAAGACGGTGTTCCTGTTCACCGGTCAGGGTTCCCAGCGGTTGGGGATGGGCCGGGAGTTGTACGGCGCTTTCCCGGTGTTCGCGGGCGCGTTCGATGCGGTGTGTGCGGAGCTGGACGGGCATCTGGACGGTTCGGTCCGCGACGTCGTCTTCGGTGACGATGCCGAGTTGCTGAACCGGACGGTGTGGGC
>NZ_JBSFGK010000203.1:0-4357 GCF_053596495.1 Kitasatospora sp. NPDC001683 | reverse complement strand
GGAAGCTAAGCCTCACAGCGCCGATGGTACTGCAGGGGGGACCCTGTGGGAGAGTAGGACGCCGCCGAACAATTCTTCAGAAAAGCCCCTGATCCTTTCGGATCAGGGGCTTTTCGCATTCTCGCTCAGTTGTCGTCGCCGTCCTGCGTCTGGTTGTCATCGGTCTTCGATTGCCCCTGTGCCTGGGTCGGCGTCGACTGGGCGGTCGAGGCCCCACCGGTCGGGGCTTCGGAAGGCGTTGCCCCGGCCGATGCCGATGCCGATGCCGATGCCGGTGCCGACGCGGCCGCTGACGGGCCCGCTGACGGTGCCTCGGACTGGGGAGCCTGGGGCGGCACCGCCGCCGTTCCCCAGGCCGGACGGCTGAGCCACTTGTCCCCGCTGTTGGTGAGCCGGGTGACTCCCGTACCGTCCGGACGCATGCTGTAGAGATCCGCACCGGAGCCCGCAGGGGCCTGGGTGAAGACGATGGACTTGCCGTCGGGTGCGTAGGCCGCGGTGCCGTAGAAGGTCGTGGACGGGGCCGGGGTGAGGGCGCCGATGGCGGTGCCGTCGGGGTGGACGGTGTAGATGCCGCCGCCGGGGGCGTTGTCGGCGTCGGCCGGGTAGGTGGTGAAGAGGATCTGGGTGCCGTCGGGGGACCAGGCCGCGCGCTCGCCGGCACGCAGTTCCCAGGGGGTGAGTTGGCGGAGCCCGGTGCCGTCCACGCTGACGACGTAGATGGCGCGGCTGTTGGCGGGTTGTCCGGTGGCGCTGGTGCGGTACTCGAAGGTGAGCTGCTTGCCGTCGGGCGACCAGCTGGGGTTGCTGACGGTACCGGAGTAGGGCTTGTCGTTCGTCAGGAAGGTGAGCCGCTGGACGTTGGTGCCGTCGGGGCTCATCAGGTAGAGGTCCGAGTACTGGACCTGCTTGTTGTGGGCCTGGTCGAGGGCGCCCCAGGAACGACTGAAGGCGAGCTGCTTGCCGTCGGGGGAGAAGGCGGGGGCGCGTTCGTCCTCGTTGGCGCAGTCGGCGGTGGCGCTGCTGGTGTCGCAGAGCTGGCTGATCTGGTGGGCGTTGTCGCCGGCAGTGGAGACCGTCCAGAGGCGGGCGGCGCCGGTCTTCGGGTCGGTGCGGTCGAAGGCGATGGCGCTGCCGTCGGGGGACCAGTCGGGGCGGTCGTCGCGGGCGCGCTCGGGCGGCTGGGTGACCTGGTGCTGGCCCGCGCCGTCGGGGCCGAGGGTGACGATGGCACTGGTGGTGCGGGTGGCGTCGGTGTAGGCCCGGCTGACGATCAGTCCGTTGTGCGCCTCGGTGTTCGCGGCGCCGACCACGCCGGGGGACGCGGACTCGGTCGGCTCGGGGGTGGCGGTGGGGGACTCCGGGCGGATCTCCGAGAGCGGGATCTCGCCGGGCTCGGCCCCGCAGCCCGTGATCAGGGCGCCCACAAGGAGAAGGCCCGCACCGGCGGCTGCGCGGGTGCGGGCCTTGCTCGTGGAGGACTGCCGTGTGCCGGTGCTCCGCGTCATCTCCGTCTCCGACCTTTCCGACCGCTCCGACGTGTGCCCCGGCTCCGATGGGGGAGGGACTCAGGACGAGTCCAGGGGGAAGCCCCTGGAACGAGCTGTCACTGTGCCAGACGGTGAGGGTCGGCGGCCGGGCGACACGCGACGGATCGCGTCTGCTCGGTCACACGGAGTAGAGGTGACGTGAGGTGGGCGCGGAGCGGATCAGCCCCGGGCGGCGCGGCGCTCGGCCTTGGCGAGGGCCTCCGCCTCGTCCTCGGCCTCGGCGACCTCCAGGGTCGGTGCGGTACCGCCGAGCTGGGCGGGCACCCACCAGGTGTCGTCCGGGCCGGAGGGCTTGCCGGGGTACTCCCGCTGGGCCCGGTCGAGCATCTCGCTCATGGCGGCGCGCAGCTTCCTGGTGACCATGACGGGCTTGTCTCCCGGGCCCAGGTGGATCGGTTCGCCGATCATGATCGTCACCGGGACGTGGCGCTTGGTGAGGGTCTTCGGGCGGCCCTTGGTCCACAGCTGCTGGGTGCCCCAGAGGACGACGGGCAGCAGTGGGGCGCCGGAGTCGGCGGCCATCCGGGCGGCACCGGTCTTGAACTTCTTCAGCATGAACGAGCGGCTGATGGTCGCCTCGGGGAAGACCCCGACGACCTCGCCGGCCTTGAGGGCGCGCACGGCGGCCTCGTAGGCGGGCTGACCGTCGGTGCGGTCGACCGGGATGTGCTTCATGCCGCGCATCAGCGGCCCGGAGATGCGGTGCCGGAAGACGTCGTCCTTGGCCATGAACCGGGTCTTGCGCTTTCCGCCGCGGTAGGCGCCGAGGCCGGCGAAGAGGAAGTCCAGGTAGCTGATGTGGTTGCTGACCAGCACTGCTCCGCCCCTGGCGGGGATGTGCTCGGCACCGATGATCTTGATCCGCACGTCGAGCGCACGAAAGGCGGTGAGTGCGGCGCCGATCACCGGCGGGTAGACGAACTCTGCCACGGTCAGTCCTGACTTCCACGGGCCGGGGCCCGGTACGGCGGGTACCCGCGCCGTGCGCGGGAGCCGACCGGAGCACGGCACGCCGCGGCGGTCACGGGTGATACACGGAGATGATCCCCCGAACGAGTGCCTGCTGTCATCTGAGGCGTGCGGTCAAGCGAATATTCACGGTGTGATCTCCGTGATGAAGCCGCAGGGGAACTTTTCCGTTCTTCGTCCTTTCCCGACAGGGTGGGGGCAGGTGCGGCATCCGGCCCGGCAGGGTGCGATGGTGAGCGGCCCGGTCAGGCGCCGGCGCTGAGGCGACCCTGAGCCCGTCGGATGATCGGGTAGATCTCGCAGCCCAGGCAGTAGCCGAAGGCGGCGTTCAGGAAGGCCACGGCCAGGCCGAAGGCGGTCGCGAGGAGGCCGAGCCAGGTGACTTCGGTGAGGTAGCCGAGGACGCCGACGGCGGCGAAGACGGCTCCGCCGCCCTGGGCGAAGCGCAGGGGCCGCTCGTCCTCGGTCTCGGTGGGTGGTGCCAGGCGAGGGGCGATGAAGGTGTGGAACAGCCAGCCGTACGGGGACAGTCGGGGGCCACCGAACGCGCCGAGCGTGAAGACGAGGGCCTGCGCGGCCAGCAGCAGGCCGCTGCCGGTGATGAGCACGGCGGCCAGCACCAGCGCGCTGAGTGCGGCGGCGAAGCGGTGACCGCGGGGGTCGGTCTGCACGGGGGCTCCGGGGGATCGCGACGGACGGCTGCGGCGGGGCGCGTCAGCGACAACCGGTGGCGGTGGCCGGCCCCGGGGCGACGGCGCGACGGACGGTCAGCAGCGGCGGGGAGGTGCGGTCGGAGTCCACCTGCCGATCGTACGGGTCCGGTGTCGACAGGTCGACCTCCCTTTCGGAGCCCGGCCGTGCTGCCGCAGACTGAAGGGATGACCGGACCGGTGGTGTGCGTTGTCGTGCTGGCGGTGGCGACCATGTTCGGGCTGCTGAGGGCCAGGCGCGACGGAAGGCTGAGGGTGGGCACCAAGGACGGGACGGTACGGCTGTCGGAGGCGGATCTGGGCGGGCCGCTCGGTGAGCGGGCGACCCTCGTGCAGTTCTCCACCGCGTTCTGCCAGCCCTGCCGGGCCACTCGGCGGGTGCTCGCCGAGGTCGCGGGGATGGTCGACGGGGTCGCGCACGTCGAGCTGGACGCCGAGGCGCAGCTGGAGCTGGTCCGCCGGCTGGAGGTCCTGCGGACGCCGACCGTCCTGGTGCTGGACGCGGCGGGCCGGGTAGTGCGTCGGGCGGCGGGGATGCCGCGCAAGGCGGACGTGATCGCGGCGCTGGGTCAGGCGGTCTGACGCGAACGGCATGGGGAGCGGCTGGGAGCGGCGGCGAACAGGCGGCAGGTAACAGCTGACAAGAAACAGGTGACAGATGACAGCGAACAGATGATGAAATCTGTTCGCTGTCATCTGTCATCTGTTCGGCTCGGCCAGCCAGTAGCCCCGTCCTCCGCGCCCGTCCGGGAATCTCGCACCGGTTCGCACTGCCCGCGAGGTGGAGTCGACCCCTGCCTGGGGCAGGATGGGCGCAAGCGGCGGCGCGGGCCGTCCGGCATAAGCTACTGGCCAGTAGTGACCACTGGGCTACCGCCGAGTATGCTGCCAGGAAGTTCCGGACCGGCACGGGAAACTCGCTGCCCGGAGCGGGTGCGTGCCGTGTTCGCGCCCGCTTGCACGTCGCAGCCGCCGGACGAGACCAGTACAGGAGACAAGGCCGTGAGCTTGAGGATCGTTGTCTGTGTGAAGTACGTGCCGGACGCGACGGGTGACCGTCGTTTCGCGGACGACCACACCACCGACCGGGAGGGTGTGGACGGCCTCCTGTCGGAGCTGGACGAGTAC
>NZ_JBSFGK010000202.1:0-4464 GCF_053596495.1 Kitasatospora sp. NPDC001683 | reverse complement strand
TTCCGAACCCGGAAGCTAAGCCTCACAGCGCCGATGGTACTGCAGGGGGGACCCTGTGGGAGAGTAGGACGCCGCCGAACAATTCTTCAGAAAAGGCCCCATCCGGTTTCCGGGTGGGGCCTTTTCGCGTTCCGGAGCTCCTGCGGCTTCAGCCGTTTCCCGTGGCGGAGGCCACCGTGGACAGGTCGACGTTCCAGGTGAACTCGCCGGCCGGGTGGGCGGCGATGGGGGAGGGCTGGTCGGGGTTCTCGGGGTCGAAGGCGGACTCCAGGGTGTGGGTGACCACGGGGCTGGTCCAGGCGGGCATCGTCCGGTTCCAGGGGTCGGCCCGGTGGGCGACCTTCCAGCGGAAGGAGACCTGGTAGGACTTCAGCCAGTACCCGGGGGTCATCCGCGCCGAGGTGGAGAAGCCGGGGTTGTCGTTGAACTCGATCGCGTTCTGGGTGTCGTTGATGACCGCGTTGTTGTAGGGCGGGTGGTAGGGGCCGTCCTGCATCCAGGGGCGGCTGGACGGGGTTTCGGGGAAGCCCTTCTTCGACTGCACGATCTGGACGTTGGAGTCGGTGACCTCCTGCCAGAAGTGGTAGTTGGTCGAGACCCGCTGCGGGGCGCCCGGCGGGTTCTTCAGCCGTGCCACCTGCTGGAAGCCGATGCTCTGGGTGTCGTTCAGCTTCTGGGCGGCCGGTCCCTCGTAGTCCGAGGTGAACTCCAGGACGGGCCGGTCGAGGTCGAGGTTCGCGGCGCGGGCCTTGCCGCGGGTGGTGCGGCCCGAGGGCGTGGGGAGTTCGGCGGCTTCCGCCTTGCGCTTGGGAGGCATCCGCTGCAGGGATGCGCCCGCCCGGGGGGAGCGGCCGTCGGGTCCGGGCTCCGGCTTCTCGTGGGCGAGCGGGGCCGACAGCGCGCGGACGGCGTTGGCCTCGGCCTCGCGTTCGTGGCGGTCGGACGGGTCGGAGACCCGCAGGCCGTCGCCGCGGTCGGTGCCGGCGACCGGGCCCCGGCGTTGCTGGATGACGTGGGTGAGTTCGTGGGCCAGGGTGTGCCGGTCGCCGTCGTCGGCTCCGAGCACCACGTGGTTGCCCGAGGTGTAGGCGCGGGCGCCGACTTCGGCCGCGGAGGCGCGAGCCGTGCTGCCGGTGTGCAGCCGTACGTCGGAGAAGTCGGCGCCGAGGCGGGACTCCATCTCGCGGCGGGTGGTGGCGTTCAGGGGCTGTCCGGCGGTCCGGAGCACCTGGTGCACCAGGGAGCGCTGGAGCGGCAGTTCGTCCTGCGCGTCGGAGCCGCGGGAGCTGCTTGTACTGCTGGCGCCGCGTCGGGTGTGCTGGACCAGGCGGGTCACCGCGGCGTTGCCGATGGACCGTTGCAGGGCCAGTGCGGTGCCGGCCCTCGGACCCGGGCCCGGGCGCACGGCGCGGGTGGCAGCGGGGGTGGCGGCCGGGTCGGTGCGGCGGTCCGGCTGGTTGGTGCGCACGAGCTCGGGTTCCTTCCTCCTTGTGGCGATTTTGTGCGTATACGGCCCCGGGGGCGCCGTATACGCGCGAACGACGCAAAGCTACTGCTGTACTGATGAACCGTCAGTAGTGCGACCGGGGCAGACTTCGCCGCCCGCGGGGACCGTTCGCTTGCCCCGGGAGGGCGCGGCAGGCTTCCCCGGAAGGGCAGGCGGGCGGCGCGGGCGCGGTTCGGGCGGGTTGTCAGTCGACGGGCGACCGGTCACGGTGTCCAGCGGATGTTGACATGATCGCGGGGCGCGAGGGGAGGTGTGGAAGGGGGAGATCGCGGAGACGTACGGGTCGGGTCCGGTGTGAGGGGCCCGTTGACATCGTCGGGGCGTCCGGTGCACCTTTCCGGTCCGGTTGCCCGGGGAGGGAATGTCCACCTTGTGCCACCGATTCAGTTTCCCTGCCTGATGTCGCTCAACGATCCGCTGACGTTGAGGAGTTCGTGGCACGTGGCCGCCTGCTTGCCAGAGGCCGGGGTGCCCGGCGACTCGCAGGTCACGGTCGCCGTCACTGCCTGGTCCTCGGGGACCTGGATGGGAGTCACCCAGTGGTAGTCCTGGTTGCGGAAGGTCTCCAAGGCGATGGTGGTGATCGTCTGCTTGCCGGCCGTGATGGTCAACAGCCCCTGGTCGCCCTGGAAGTTGGCGACCACGATGTCCGTGATGTCGAACACCTTGCCGTGCGGGACCTGATAACTGCCGGTGGATGCGGCGCCGTTCGCGGTCTGCACGTCGACGGTGGCGGAGCTCTGCCGTCCGGTACCGGGCTCGGCCAGGCCCGGGCCGGGGGCGCGGCCACCGGCGCTCGGCTGGCCGGCACCCGGCTTGACCTGGCCGCCGGGGTTCCCGGCGGCGGGTGCCGTGGGCGCACCGCCGGGTGCGGCGGCGCTCGGGGCCGGGGTGGCGCTGCTCTGCTGGGCGACGGCCTGCTCGGCGGCCTGCTTCGCGGAACTGCGCACCGCCGGGCGGACCAGGGCGAACCAGGCCAGCAGCAGCGCGAGCAGCGCCGCCAAGAGGGCGAGCAGCCACTTGGGGAAGACCGGGAGTTGGATGAACTCGCCGTCGAGGAGGGGCCGTTGAACGATCGTGAGGCCTTCGGTCGAGGCGGTCCCGCCCTTGGCGTCCCGGCTCTTGGTGTCAGGAGTTTTGGCGTCAGGGGTCCTGGTGTTGGTGGCCTCGGCGTTCGCGTCCTTGCCGGTGTCGGCCTGCTCCGGTCCCACCGTGACCTCGAACGGCCAGGAGGCCGGTTTGCCGAACCAGATCAGCTTGCGGGCGCGCGCCTGCAGGCGCAGCTCGCCGGACTCGCCGGGTTCGAGGCGCAGCCGTTCCGGGGTGGCCCGGAACCGCAGCTCCTCGCCGGCCTGTCCGGGCGTGAGGACCACGGTGGCGGGGGCGTTGCCGAGGTTGCGCACCGAGGTCCGGTAGCGGCCGCGCAGCCAGCCGCGGCGGCGCCGGGGCGCGAGCGCGGCCTGCAGCTCGTGGAACGGCGTCACGGTGACGGTGGTCTCCGGGACCGTCACCAGCTCGGGGCGCTCGGTCGGCAGGACCCGGATGCCGAGTGGGAACTCACCGGCCCGGGCGGCGGACGATCGCGGTGGGGCGAGGCGCACCGTCACCGTCTCGGACGTCCCCGGGTAGAGCGAGACCCGGGCCGGCTCGACCGTCGTCCACGGGGCGCATTCGCCGACGACCTCCAGCGTGTACGCCTCCACGATGTCGAGGTCGTTGCGCACCGTCAGCGTCGTGGTGGCCACGCCACCGGGCGCCACCGTCAGCGCGGACAGGCCGAGTTCGGCGGATGTGGTCATGGCGTGACGGTAGGACCGGGGGACCGTCCGCGGAGAGGGCCGTACGGGCAAGCCGTGGGCACACCCCTTGCCCGTGCGGACCGACCGACCCTGCCCGGCACCGCCGCAGGCCCGCTGGAGAATGGAGAGCTCGATGACGTCGACCGAAACACCCCGTGGCGAAGCAGTCACCACCCCCCGGATTCCGGTGGCGCAACGTTCCGGCAGCGCCCGCCCGGCCGGCCCGCGCGTCCCCGTCCAGGCGCGCAGGCCCGGCCAGATACCCGTGGCGGTGTACGCCGAGGACCTCATCCTGCAGACAGGCGTGGTCCAACAGCTGCGCCAGCGGCCCGAGGTGGAGCTGCTGAGCGAGAGCGAGGCGGGCCGGGCGGAGGTCTCCCTGCTGGTGGTCGACGCCCTCACCGAGGCGGTCGCCGAGCACCTGCGCAAGCTGCGACTCGCCACCTCGGGCCGAATCGGCCTGGTGGTGGGCCAGTTCGAGGCCGGCGGGCTGCAGACGATCGTCGAGTGCGGGGTCGCCGCCGTGATGCGTCGCTCGGAGGCGGACCAGGACCGGCTGGTGCACCTCATCACCGCCCTGGCCAACGGCGAGGGAGTGATGCCGGGGGACCTGCTCGGTGAGCTGCTCGACCGGATCGGGATGCTCCAGCGCACCATGCTCGACGGGCGGGGCCTGACCCTGTCGACCCTGACGGCCCGGGAGGCGGAGATGCTCCGGCTGGTCGCCGAGGGCTTCGACACCAGTGAGATCGCCGCGAAGACCTCGTACTCCGAACGCACCGTCAAGAACGTGCTGCACGAGATCATCACGCGGCTGGGGCTGCGCAATCGGGCGCACGCGGTGGGGTACGCCATGCGGCGCGGTCTGATCTGAGCGGTGCGGCCGGTGGTGCGCGGGCGAATGAGACGTACGTGCGTCTTGGACGGACGTACGTCTTGGAAGGACGTGCGTCTGAGACGGACGTACGTCTCAAGCTTTGCCGAGGCACCGGATTGGCCGTGTCGGACGTCTGTGTTAGACGGGCGATCGTCTGGGACATTCGTCCAAGCCGTGGCGGCCTGCCCTTTGCGGACACCGTCGTTACCCCCGGCGCGGGGGGGGGGGGGGCGCGGGGGGGCGGCCCGCGGCCGGCGGTGCGCGGCGGGGGGCGGACGATC
>NZ_JBSFGK010000201.1:0-4642 GCF_053596495.1 Kitasatospora sp. NPDC001683 | reverse complement strand
TGCCGGTGGCGGAGGCGGTCGTGTCGGGTGAGGGCCTGGGGCGTACGGGGATGGCGCAGCCGGCGTTGTTCGCGTTGCAGGTGGCGCAGTTCCGGTTGTTGTCGTCCTGGGGCGTGAGTCCGTCGGTGCTGGTCGGGCATTCGGTGGGTGAGATCGCGGCGGCGCATGTGGCGGGTGTGCTGGACCTGGTGGATGCGTGCCGGCTGGTGCGTGCCCGTGCCGGTTTGATGGACGCCCTGCCCGAGGGCGGGGTGATGGTCGCGGTCGAGGCCGCCGAGGACGAGGTCACGCCGTTACTCACCGGCGGTGTGGGGATTGCGGCGGTCAACTCGTCGACGTCGCTGGTGGTTTCGGGCGTCGAGGCCGAGGTCCTGAAGGTGATCGAGGGGCTGGCGGGTCGGCGGACGAAGCGGTTGGACGTGAGCCATGCCTTCCACTCGCCGCTGATGGAGCCGATGCTTGAGGACTTCCGCACGGTTGTGGAGGGTCTGACGTTCCACGAGCCGCGTATCGCGGCGGTCTCCTCGGTCACTGGCCGTCCGGTGGAGGGCGAGTGGTCGCAGCCGCAGTACTGGGTCGAGCACGTGTCCCGTACGGTCCGTTTCGCCGACGCCCTCGAAGTCGCCAACACCGGTGCCTGGGTGGAGCTCGGCCCGGACGGTGTGCTGTCCGCCCTCGCGGACAACGCCGTCCCGGTGCTGCGCAAGGACCGCGGTGAGTACCGGCAGGCGGTCACCGCGCTGGCGCACGCCTTCGTCCACGGCGCTGACGTCGACTGGCCGGCCCTGTTCGCCCCTCACGACCCTCAGCGTGTCGCCCTGCCGACCTACCCCTTCCAGCGCGAGCGCTACTGGCTGAAGCCCGCCCCGACCAACCGGGCCGCCACGCCCTTCTCCCAGGACTCCTGGCTCTACCAGGTGGGTTGGCAACAGCTCGAGCTGCCGCGCCGGGACGCGCTGCCCGGGACCTGGCTGGTCCTCGCGTCGGACGCGCGCGATCGGGACGACGTCCTGGCGGCGGCCGCGCGACGCATCGAGGCCGCTGCCGAGGAGGTCGTCCGCGTGGAGGTCGGCCCGCTCGACGGGCCCGCCGTCGTCGACCGGCTGCGCGAGGCGGTCGGGGACCGGCCGCTCGCCGGTGCGGTCTCCCTGCTCGGTCCGCAGGTGGGCGCCCTGGTGGACGTGGTGCGGGCGCTGGAGACGGTGCCGGTGTGGGCCCTGACCCACGGCGCGGTGGCCGTGGCGACCGACGAACCGGTGGATCCGGACGGCATCGGCCCCTGGGCGGTCGCCCGGGTGCTCGCCTGGGAGCAGGCCGACGGCTGGGGCGGTGTGGTGGACCTGCCCGCCGAGCCGGGCGAGCCGGACTGGGCACGGCTGTGGGACCTGCTGGCCGCGGGCCGGGACGGCGACGACCAGGTGGCCGTGCGGTCCGGGCGGCTCCTGACCCGGCGGCTGCGGAGCGCGCGGCCCGGCGGCAGCGCGGTGAACCTGAGCGGCACGGTCGCGGTCGTCGGCGACCTCGGGGCCCGGACGGGCGTGCTCGCGGACTGGCTGTTCGGCGCGGGGGCCGACCGGGTCGTGCTGGTCGGCGAGGTGGCCGAGGCCATCGAGCTGCCGGCGCGCGTCGAGGTGCTGCCGTGGAACGGCACCAGCCGTGCGGAACTCGCCGACAGTACCGTCGTGTTCCTCGACGAGGACCGCTGGGAGACGGATCCGCTGACCGCGAACCAGTGGCAGAGCCTGGTCACCGCGCGGCGGGAACGGCTCTGGGAACTGCACGAATGGGCCGGCGACAGGCCGTTGCTGGTCCTCTCCTCCGCCGTCGGCGTCATCGGCGGTGCTCCCGCGCCCAGCGTCACCCAGGTCGCCGCCGAGGCGGTGATCCAGCACCGCCGGTCGCTCGGCCTGCCCGGGACGGCGGTCGCGATCGGGCCGGACGAGACCGGGCAGGGGGCGCTCGGCTTCCGTCCGCTCTCCCTGGGCGACGCCCTGCGGCTGATCAGCGCCGACCGGGAGCAGGCCATCGTCGCCGACGTGGACTGGTCGCAGGTGGTCTCGTCGCCGACGGTGGCGCGTCCCCACCGGCTCGTGGCGGAGCTGCCCGAGGTCAGGTCCCTCCTCGGCGCGGACGCCCGGGCGCTGCGCGAGCGGCTGGTCGGCCTGACCGAGGCGGACCGCAGGCAGGCGCTCCTCGGACTCGTCCGGACCGAGGTGGCCGGCGTCCTGGGCTACCCGGACCCCGGGTCGCTGGAGACCGCCCGTGCCTTCACCGAACTCGGCTTGACCTCGCTCACCGCCGTCGACCTGCGCAACCGGCTGAACGCGCGCACCGGCCTGCGGCTTTCCGTCTCGCTCGCCTTCGACCGGCCCACCGTGGAGGCCATCGGGGACCACCTCGCCGCCGAACTGTTCGGCGCGAGCGAGGAACTCGCGCCGGTCGCGGCCGCCGTCAGTGACGAGCCGATGGCGATCGTCGGCATGGCCTGCCGCTTCCCCGGCGGGGTCGGCTCGCCGGACGACCTGTGGCGGGTCGTCGCCGACGGCCTCGACGTGATCTCGCCGTTCCCCACCGATCGTGGCTGGAACCTGGAGGACCTGTACGACCCGGACGCCACCGCGTCGGGCAAGAGCTACACGGCGGAAGGCGGCTTCCTCCACGACGCACCCCAGTTCGACGCGGGCTTCTTCGGCATCTCGCCGCGCGAGGCGCTGGGCATGGACCCGCAGCAGCGGCTGTTGCTCGAAACCGCCTGGGAGGCCTTCGAGCAGGCCGGCCTCGACCCCACGGCCCTGCGCGACAGCCGGACCGGGGTGTTCATCGGCGGCAACGGGCAGGACTACGCCACCACGATGACGCGCGTTCCGGCCGGCGTCGACGGATACCTCATGACCGGCAACGCGGCCAGCGTCCTGGCGGGCCGGATCGCGTACACCTTCGGGTTCACCGGGCCGACGCTGACGGTCGACACGGCGTGCTCGTCCTCGCTGGTCGCGCTGCACCTGGCGGCGCAGGCGCTGCGCAACGGCGAGTGCTCGCTGGGCGTCGTGGGCGGGGTGACGGTGATGTCGTCCCCCGGCACCTTCGTGGAGTTCTCCCGCCAGCGCGGGTTGGCGCCGGACGGGCGGTGCAAGTCGTTCTCGGCCGATGCGGACGGGACGGGCTGGTCCGAGGGTGTCGGTGTGCTGCTCGTGGAGCGTCTTTCGGATGCGCGGCGCAATGGGCACCAGGTGCTCGCGGTGGTGCGGGGCAGTGCGGTCAACCAGGACGGTGCGAGCAATGGGTTGACGGCGCCGAACGGGCCTTCGCAGGAGCGGGTGATCCGGGCGGCGTTGGCGTCGGCGGGGCTCGCGGCGTCCGAGGTGGACGCGGTGGAGGCGCACGGGACGGGCACGAGGCTCGGGGACCCGATCGAGGCGCAGGCGCTGTTGGCGACGTACGGGCGTGAACGTGAGGCGGACCGGCCGTTGTGGCTGGGGTCGATCAAGTCGAACATCGGGCACACCCAGGCGGCCGCCGGTGTGGCGGGTGTGATCAAGATGGTGATGGCGATGCGGCACGGTGTACTGCCGCGGTCGTTGCACCTGGACGCGCCGACCTTGCACGTGGACTGGGACGCGGGGGCGGTGGAGCTGCTCTCGGAGGCCCGGGAGTGGTCGGCGGGGGAGCGGCCCCGGCGAGCCGGCGTGTCGGCCTTCGGTGCGAGTGGGACGAACGCGCATGTGATCGTGGAGGAGGGTGACCCGGCTCCGGTAACCGAGGTTGCTGGTGGTCGGGTTGGGATGCCGGTGGTGCCGTGGGTGGTGTCGGCGCGGTCGCCGGAGGCGTTGCGGGCGCGGCTGGAGCAGGCGGCGTCGTTCGCTGGTGATCCGGTGGATGCGGGTTGGTCGCTGGTGACGTCGCGGTCGGTGTTCGCGCACCGGGCGGTGCTGCTGGGTGCGGACCGGGAGGAACTCCTTTCCGCTGAGCCGGTGTTGGCCGACGCCGCCGCTACGGCTGGTGTGGGTTTCCTGTTCGCGGGCCAGGGTGGTCAGCGGGTCGGGATGGGCCGGGAGTTGTACGAGGCGTTCCCGGTCTTCCGTACGGCGTTCGACGAGGTGTGTGCTCAGCTCGGCCTGCCGGTGGCGGAGGCGGTCGTGTCGGGTGAGGGACTGGGGCGTACGGGGATGGCGCAGCCGGCGTTGTTCGCGTTGCAGGTGGCGCAGTTCCGGTTGTTGTCGTCCTGGGGCGTTACCCCGACTGTGCTGGTCGGGCATTCAGTGGGTGAGATCGCGGCGGCGCATGTGGCGGGTGTGCTGGACCTGGTGGATGCGTGCCGGCTGGTGCGTGCCCGTGCCGGTTTGATGGATGCCCTGCCCGAGGGCGGGGTGATGGTCGCGGTCGAGGCCGCCGAGGACGAGGTCACGCCGTTGCTGACCGAGGGTGTGGGGATTGCGGCGGTCAACTCGGCGACGTCGGTGGTGGTTTCGGGCGTCGAGGCCGAGGTCCTGAAGGTGATCGAGGGGCTGGCGGGTCGGCGGACGAAGCGGTTGGACGTGAGCCATGCCTTCCATTCGCCGCTGATGGGGCCGATGCTTGAGGACTTCCGCACGGTGGTGGAGGGTCTGACG
Source organism: Kitasatospora sp. NPDC001683 (assembly GCF_053596495.1). Lineage (NCBI taxonomy): Bacteria > Bacillati > Actinomycetota > Actinomycetes > Kitasatosporales > Streptomycetaceae > Kitasatospora > Kitasatospora sp. NPDC001683. The sequence goes on along the minus strand of NZ_JBSFGK010000201.1, from coordinate 32 downwards.
TTCCACGAGCCGCGTATCGCGGCGGTCTCCTC
>NZ_JBSFGK010000200.1:0-4682 GCF_053596495.1 Kitasatospora sp. NPDC001683 | reverse complement strand
CCGAGGTGGGGGCGGACGGCGGCGAGGGGTGTGAGGAGTTCGGCGGCGTCCGGGGTGCCGAGCGCGGTGTGGAGGCGGTCGAGGGCGGGACGGGCGGCCGGGGCGAGGTCGGTCAGGGCGGTGACCTGGGCGGCGAGCTGGCGCAGGTCGGCTGCGTTGGTGCGGGCCCAGTCGGTGACGGCGCGCTCTGCGGCGCGGCGGTCGCGTACGGCCTTGACCCGTCCGGCGCCGGTGGGTGCGGCTGGGCCGGTTGAGGGTTTGAGGCGCAGGTAGCGGTTCTCGGCGGGCTGGCGGCTGGCGACGCCCATGGGCTGGGCGAGGTCGGCCCACGTGGCGCCGGCGGCGCGGGCGGCCTCCACCAGCGGGGCCTCCCAGTCGGCGAGCTCGGTGCGCAGCTCGCGCAGCAGGAGCAGGGCGGCCAGTGCCTGCTCGGGGCCGGTTCGGGCGGTGGGCGTGGACGTCGCCCCGGTGTCCTGCGCGGTGCGGACGGCCTCGTCCATGGCGGCGAGCGCCGCGGCGGCGGCGAGGAGGGACGCCGGGCCCGTCGGCGGTCCGCCGCCGGTGACGGGTGCCTCGGGCCGCTCTCGCATCGTTGTCACTTCCTTGGCGACTGGCGCATTTGTCATCGGATGGATGACATGTTAGAACAGATTCAGGTGAAGCGCACTGGCACCCAACAACCAGTGGAGGTGTTTCGCGATGCTGATGCGCACCGACCCGTTCCGCGAGCTGGACAGGCTGACCCAGCAGTTCTTCGGCACGACCGGCACCTGGTCCCGTCCGACGCCGATGCCGCTGGACGCCTACCGCGCCGGCGACGAGTACGTGATCTGCTTCGACCTGCCCGGGGTGGACCCGGACGCGATCGACATCGATGTCGAGCGGAACATGCTGACCGTCAAGGCCGAGCGCCGTCCGCGTCATGAGGGCGAGGACGCGAAGTGGGAGATGTCCGAGCGTCCGCTCGGCGTGTTCTCCCGGCAGGTCATGCTCTCCGACACGCTCGACCCCGAGGGGATCACCGCCGACTACGACGCCGGCGTGCTGACCCTGAAGATCCCGGTTGCGGAGAAGGCCAAGCCCCGCAAGATCGCCATCAGCCAGACCGGCGACCGCAAGGAGATCAAGGCCTGACCGCATCCCTGTGCCGTTCCGTGCCGCCCGCCCGCACCCGAGCGGGCGGCACGGAACGCCCCCGCATCCCCGCGGCCCGGGCAGTACCGGCCGACGACGCCGTGCGCGACGGGCGGTCGGCACCGTTCGTGGTGAGGGCCGGTGGTGAGATCGACCTCGCCACCGCGCCGCGGCTTCGCCACCGGCTGGCCGCCGCGCTCGAGGCGCACCGGGAGGTGGTGCTCGACCTGTCGGAGGTGACGTTCATGGAACGCTCGGGCCTGCGCGTCCTCGTCCAGGCCCGTAACCAGGCCGACCAGTACGGCGGGCGGCTCGTCCTGCGCGGCGTAGGCAGGTCCGTGGCCAGGCTGCTCAAGCTCACCGCCCTCAGCCGCCGCCTGGCCGCCAGCCCCTGACCGGTCCCCGCAGACCCGTACCCGGCAGCGTGCCGGGACGAAGGGAGGAATGCGCGGTGACGATTCGATGGGAGGCGTTCTTGGACCAGGTCCAGGAACGCGGCGAGTATGACACGCCCCAGGATGCCGACCGCGCGGCCCGCGTCGTGCTGGCCCTGCTCGGCGCCCACTTGGTCGGCGACGTGCGCGCGAAGCTCGCGGCCCGTCTGCCCGAGACCTTCGCCCTGATCCTGTTGAACCCCTTGCAGGCCGCCGAACCGCTCAGTCCCGAACGGTTCGTGCGCGCCACCGCCGCCTGGATCGACGGTGCCACCGAGAAGACCGCCGTGTGGGACATCGGCGCCGTCCTGTCCACGGTGGCCGACGCCGCCGGCGACGAGCTCATGGAGGCCGTCCTGTTCCAGCTGCCGCCCGGCTACGACGTCCTGTTCGGCCGACCTCACCCCGGCCACCGACCCTGACCCGCTTTCGTGCCGCCGCCCACGCGGCGGCGGTCCGTCCCGGAAGGCCATCGTCATGACCCGGCACCGCCGCCTGATCCAGCAGGTCCGCATGCTCGGCCGCTACCCCAGCGACGAGGAAGCCGAACGCGTCCTCGACACCGTCCTGGCCGTCCTCGGCTCCCAGCTCGCTGGCGAGGAACGCTGCGAGTTGGCCGCCGCGCTCCCTGAGCGGGCCCGCGCAGTCTTCGCCGCGCAGATCCCCCTGCCCCAACCCGTCGCCGCGCCCGCCTTCGTCGAAGCCGCCGCCCGAGCCCTGGACACCAGCCTCACCGGTGCCCGCTGGGACGTCTCCTCCGTCCTGGCCGCCCTCGAATCCCTCGGCGACGACCGGCTCACCGACCGCCTCCTCGCCCACCTGCCCCGCGGCTACGCGCTCCTGTTCGGCCGCGCCGACCTCGCCCCCACCGCCGCCTAGAAACCGCCGGGGTGGTGAACGAGCTGGCCCGTACCGCGGTCGAGGTCGGATTGGCTGCCTACGGCCTGCTTCAACTCGTGGTGCTGGATGGCCCAGACCTGCTGCGAGGAAGTGCTGGGGGCGCATGGACGGTTAGGTGCCGTACGAGAGCGTGTCGACTGCGGCGAGGAGGGCGTCGTGGAGTGGTTTTCCGACGCGGACTACTGGCTGGGCAGGCTGCTGTTCCAGCGGGGTCTCGCGGTGGTCTACTTCGTGGCGTTCCTCAGTGTGGCCGCTCAGTTCCGCGGACTCATCGGGGAGCGCGGTCTGCTTCCCGCATCGGCGTTCGTGGCGCGCGTCCGGTTCGTGAACGCACCCAGCGTCTTCCACCTGCACTGCTCGGACCGCTTCCTCGCCGCCGTGATCTGGACGGGCGTGGCCCTGTCGGCCGCCCTGGCGGCGGGCGCGGGGGACGCCGTGCCGCTGTGGGCGTCCATCCTCATGTGGCTGGCCACGTGGGCGGCATATCTGTCGATCGTCAATGTCGGCCAGACGTGGTTCGCCTACATGTGGGAATCGTTGCTGGTGGAGACCGGCTTCCTCGCGATCTTCCTCGGCAACGCGGACGTCGCCCCGCCGATCCTGGTGCTGTGGCTGCTGCGCTGGCTGCTCTTCCGCCTGGAGGTCGGTGCCGGGCTGATCAAGCTGCGCGGCGATTCCTGCTGGCGCGATCTGACCTGCCTCTACTACCACCACGAGACCCAGCCCATGCCGGGACCGCTCAGCTGGTTCTTCCACCACCTGCCCAGACCCGCCCACCGAGTGGAGGCCGCCGCCAACCACCTCGCGCAGTTGCTGGCACCGTTCGCGCTCTTCGCCCCTCAGCCTGCGGCGAGCGCCGCCGCCGTCTTCATGATCGTCACCCAGTTGTGGCTCATCGCCTCCGGCAACTTCGCCTGGCTCAACTGGCTCGCCGTCGTGCTGGCCCTGTCCGTCCTCGGCACCGGCGCCACTTCCCGCACCCTCGACCTGCCCGCGGCCCACCACTTCTCGAGCCCGCCGACCTGGTACGAGGGACTTGTGATGGCCGCCGCCGTACTGCTCGTGGCGCTCAGCTACTGGCCGGCCCGGAACCTGGTCTCCCGCCGCCAGATCATGAACGCGTCCTTCAACCCCCTGCACCTGGTCAACACCTACGGCGCCTTCGGATCCATCGGCAGAGCCCGCTACGAGATCGTCGTCGAGGGCACCGACGACCGGGAGATCGGAGCCACAACGGTGTGGAAGGAGTACGCCTTCAAAGGAAAACCGGGCGACGTGCGCTACCGGCCTTCCCAGATCGCGCCGTACCACCTGCGACTGGACTGGCAGATGTGGTTCGCCGCCATCTCACCGGCTTATGCGGAACCGTGGTTCCCGCGGCTGCTGGCCGCACTCCTCGACAACAACACCGAGGTCCTCCGGCTGATCGGCACCAACCCGTTCCCCGAGGACCCTCCCACCTACGTCCGCGCCCGCCTCTACCGCTACCGCTTCACCGAGTGGCGCGATCTGCGTGCCACCGGCGCGTGGTGGCACCGCACTCTCCTGGGCGACTACGTCCCACCGGTCGCCCTGCCCGGCCGGACCACAGCGCCACGCCATTGAAGGACGGCCGCTGTCCACTCACCGGCGACTATGCGTACAGATTTCCTCCAGCCGCAGCCATCGACTTATTCTTGAGTCTATGAGGCTCAAGTTTCATTCCTCCCACTGAGGCAAGGTGGAAGGGGTGAGCAGAAGAGGAGGCCCGGCAATGACACGCGCAGTCGGTATCGACCTGGGAACGACGAACTCGGTGGTCTGCGTGCTGGAGGGCGGCGAGCCGGCCGTCATCGCCAACGCCGAGGGCGCCCGGACCACCCCGTCGGTGGTGGCCTTCGGCAAGGGCGGCGAGGTGCTGGTCGGCGAGGTCGCCAAGCGGCAGGCCGTGACCAATGTGGACCGCACCGCGCGTTCGGTGAAGCGGCACATGGGCGAGAGTGGCTGGCGGTTCCCGGAGAAGGGCGATGTGGACGGCAAGCGCTACACCGCGCAGGAGATCTCGGCCCGGGTGCTGCAGAAGCTGAAGCGCGACGCCGAGGCGTACCTGGGTGAGGACGTGGCGGACGCGGTGATCACCGTGCCCGCGTACTTCAACGACTCCCAGCGCACCGCGACCAAGGAGGCCGGCGAGATCGCGGGCCTGAACGTGCTGCGGATCATCAACGAGCCGAC
>NZ_JBSFGK010000199.1:0-4732 GCF_053596495.1 Kitasatospora sp. NPDC001683 | reverse complement strand
GGGGGGGGGGTGAACCCCCCCTCCGCCCCCGCCGGCCGCCCGGGGGCCCGCCCCCCCCCCGGGGGCCGGGGGGCGGGCCGGCCGCGCGCCCGGCCCGCCCGCTCCGCGTCAGGGGAGCGCGACCCCGACCGTCGCGGCCCAGATGCTGTCGTTCGAGGCCGTGGGCGCGACGGCGCTGCCCCAGGCCAGGACCAGCCGGTCGGGCGCCAGCGCGGAGAAGCCGAAGGTGTCGCCTGGCCACACCGAGCCGGTCCCGAAGTTCTGCGAGACCTGGACCGGGGCGGAGAGCCAGCCCCGGGTGATCGAGAAGGTCCGCAGGTACTGTGCGTAGCCGCGCGGGTCGCTGCTCGACAGCCAGCCCACGTAGGCGATCCCCGGGGGACCGGCGACGACCTGCATGATGTGCGGGACGTTCAGCGTGTCCGAGGGCACCTGCAGCGGGGTGGACCAGGTCGCCCCGTGGTCCTGGGAGTACGACAGCCACCCGGTGTCGCTGTTCGAACCCTGGGTGTCCCAGGTCGCGTACAGCGTCCCGTCCGGGCCGAGCGCCTCGCTGCCGTCGATCCACCACTCGCTGTTGTTCATCGTCCCGGCGCCGGGGCCGATCCGCACCGGCTGGGACCAGGTCGCGCCGCCGTCGGTGGAGCGGGTCGCGTAGGCGTAGGCGACGGTGAGGTCGTCGGTCGGGACGTTGGTGACGGTGTAGCCCTGGTAGAGCACGTCGATCGAGCCGTCCGGCTCGACCGTGACGGGCGCGCTGTCGGCCCCGCTGTTCGGGTAGCCGGGGCTGATGTGCGACATCGCGCTCCAGGTCCTGCCACCGTCGGTGGACTTCTGCAGGACCGCGTTGACGTCGCCGGTGGCGAAGGAGCAGCTGCCGGACGCCGCGCAGAGGAAGGTCACCGCCGCGGCGCTCGGCCCGTAGTCCCAGGTCAGGTAGAGCGTGCCGTCCGGGCCGGCGGTGATGAAGTCGCGGTCGCCCCAGTCGTTCGCGTCCGGCGGGGTGATCTGGCTGACGGTCTTGAAGCTGGCGCCGCGGTCGGTGCTGACGTCCACCACCGGGTAGGTCTGGCCGGAGCGGGAGACCATGAACGCCACGTAGACCGCGCCGTCGGGCGCGACGGTGACCGCCGGGTCCCAGGACCGGCTGCCGTTCTGTCCGGTGCTGCCGGGCAGCGTGAGCGGTGCGCCGAAGGTGGCTCCGCCGTCCGGCGAGCCCGCGAATCCGATGCCCTTGCAGCCCATCCAGACGTCGTACACGGCGTTCACCGCCGGATCGACGGCCTGGATGGCCTCGGCGTTCTGCCCCGAGCAGGAGGACGAGATGTTCGTCGGGGTGCTGATCGAGTAGGCGGCGGCCGCACGGGCGGCGGGACCTGCCGACGAGGCCTGCGCCGGTCCGGTGGTGAGGGCGAGGACGGTGGCTCCGGCGCAGAGGCCGGCGAGCAGGGATCTGAGCGTGCCGAGACGTGCGCGCACGGGCTGATCTCCTCGGGGTGGAAGGGAGCCTGGGGAACGGGCGTGGGGGTGGCGGGCCGTCAGCCGTGGGGCCGCGTCCCGCCTCCGGACGGATTCCCCCGCCCGTCGATCCCGAAGCCGCGCAGCTGTGGAGACCGCTCGGACGTCGTGTGCGGAGCCGGTTCAGATCCCGGAAAGCCACGCAGGGGTCTTGCGCTGCCCCTGCGTGGCTGGATAGGCACCGGCCGATCCGATCCGCCGATCATCCGACAACGGTCGCCGGTGCGGGAGTTCAGCGCCCCGGGGCGACCCGGCCGAGCAGGTGGAGCAGCCGGTCCAGGGCGTCCTTGGAGTTGGGCTCGGTCAGGTTGACCATCAGCCGGAACGCCACCTTCAGCAGCGCCGGGTGCCCCAGCCCGGCGGCGCCCGCGGCGCCGAGCAGCCGGGGGCGGCCGAGCAGGTCGGCGGCCAGCCGGCCGAGTGCGAAGTAGCCCGCGTAGGCGGAGCGCAGCTTCTGCGGGTAGGCGCGCAGGGCGAGTTCGCGGCCGCGGTCGGTGCGGCGGGCGTGCGCCTGGACGATGGTCTCGGCGGCGTAGCGGCCGGACTCCATCGCGTAGGCGATGCCCTCGCCGGTGCCGGGGCTGACCGTGCCGCCCGCGTCGCCGATCAGCAACAGGCCGTCGGCGTAATGGGGTTGGCGGTTGAGGCCCATCGGGAGGGCGGAGCCGCGGATCGGTTCGGTGACCGCCTCGGGGGTGTAGCCGTAGCCGGGCGGCAGGTCGGCGCACCAGCGCCGCAGCAGGTCCCGCCAGTCGAGGTCGGTCTTGGCGGTGTCGAGGACCCCGAGCCCGACGTTGGCGGTGCCGTCGCCCATGCCGAACACCCAGGCGTAGCCCGGCAGCAGGCGGTGGGCGGGGCCGTTCGGGTCGCGCAGGTCGAGCCAGGCCTCCAGGTAGCGGTCGTCGTGGCGCGGGGTGGTGAAGTAGGTGCGGTAGGCCACGCCCACCGCGCGGTCGGTGCGCCGGTAGCGCTTCATCGCGACGGACAGCCGGGTTGAGTTGCCGTCGGCGGCGACCACGATCGGCGCCCGGTACTCGACGGGCTTGCGCTCCTCGCCCAGTCTGGCGCTGACGCCGGTGATCCGGCCGGTCCGTTCGTCCGTCAACGCGCCCGCCACGTTGGCCCGTTCGACCAGCCGGGCGCCGGCCGCGGCGGCCTTGCGGGCGAGCAGTTCGTCGAAGTCCGCGCGGCGGCGCACCAGTCCGTAGCCCGGGAAGGCGGAGAGCTCGGGCCAGTCGAACTCCAACGAGCGCTGCCCGGAGATCAGCCGCAGGCCCCGGTTGTGCAGCCAGCCGGCCTCCTCGGAGACGTCGATGCCCATGTCGACCAGCTGTTTGACGGTGCGTGGGGTGAGGCCGTCGCCGCAGACCTTCTCGCGCGGGAAGGCGGACTTCTCCAGCAGCAGGACGTCCAGGCCGGTGCGGGCGAGGTGGTAGGCGGCGGTGGAGCCGGCCGGGCCGGCGCCGACCACGATGACGTCAGCGCTGTCCTCGGTCGGGGCGGGCCGCTGCCGCTCCGGTCGCACCTGCTGCTCTGGGCCGGGCATCGAGCACTCCCCCTGGGTCGGATCGGCTGCGGACTCGACCGGTCGCTCACGCGATCGGCCGCACCTGGAACGGAATCGGTGGACTGTCCGGTTCCAGACGGACGATAGAGAACCCCGCCTTCCGCCCGCCGCCCCGACACGCGGACCCGGGTCGCGGACCGGCCAATACCGGCCACCAGCGGGTCGCCGTCGCGCCCGCGCTGCACCTGCGCACCGCTCACCCGCCGCCCGTCGGCGCGGCCGGGGCCGCCGGGATCCGCATGACATGCCTACGGCGCACACGCGTTCAACACAATCGGGTGATCAGATTGTTGCGAGGGACTAGCCGGACTAATCGCTCTCAGTGATGCATTTCGGCCAAACCTCCCTTGCGTAGCGTTTCCCACTACGGGAACTTTTGTGCCCCTCACGTCGTACGACTCCGGCCCCTGGCCCGGCGGCCGACCGAAGGCTCCCTCCCACCCCACAGGCTCGTCCCGGCCTGCCGTTACCCGATGGAAGACGCATGCACATCCGCTCCACCGCCGCACGCTCCCTGGTGGCCGTCCCGACCGCCGCCGCCCTGATGCTGCTCGCCCCCGTCGCGCACGCCGCCGCCGGCGGCAACGGCAACGGCAAGGGCCACCCCGGCAACAACGGCACCGTGAAGATCCACGACGCCGCCACCGGCCAGGAGGACGTGCGCAACGAGCCCAAGGTCTGCACCTTCTACCTGGACTCCTTCGGCTTCGACCCGAACCAGGACGTGCTCTGGGCGATCTTCGACATGAACGACATGACCGAGCCGGTCGTGTACGGCGACATCCCGGTCGACGAGAAGGGCCACATCCGCACCGAGGACATCAACCTGCCGGACGGCCACTACAAGCTGTTCTGGAAGGCCGTCCCGCTGGTCGACGGCGAGCTGCCGGAGCACCCGGACGTCAGCAACCCCAAGCACAAGGTCTTCAAGGTCGACTGCGGCGGCCAGACCCCGGCCCCGACCGGCAAGCCGACCGCCACCGGCAGCCCGACCAAGGCCCCGTCGGCGAGCCCGACCGCCGTGCCGAGCACCACCCCCTCGCACACCCCGGTCCCGTCGCACACCCCGACCCCGTCGCAGACCCCCGCGCCCTCGCACTCGGTCACGCCGCCCGCCACCCCGGCGCCCACCACCCCGGCGACGACTCCGGCCACCACCCCGGCGACCGAGCCGGCCAAGACCCCCGCGCCGACCACCCCGGCCACCACCCCGGCGACCGAGCCCGCGAAGACCCCCGCGCCGACCACCCCGGCCGCCGAGGTCCCGACCGACGCGCCCAGCGACGTCCCGAGCGCCGGCCCGTCCACCCCGCCCACCGCCACCGTCCCGGTGCACCCGGGCACCGGCACCAAGGTCACCCCGGACCAGCCGCTGGTCGTGCCGGCCAAGGTCAGCGTCCCGACCCCGATCCCGGGTGCCTCCGACGGCAAGAAGCTGGCCTCCACCGGTAGCGACGGCACCCTGCTGTACGCGGGCGCCGGCACCGCCCTGCTGGTCGCCGGCGCGGGCGCGGTGGTCTACACCCGCCGTCGCCGCACCTCCTCCTGACGATCCTCAGGAGCCCGCGGCACCACTGAGACCGGGCTGCCGCAGGGGCTGGCCATCGACGCGAGGAGCGGGGTCATCTCCGGCACCGCGGCCGCGAC
>NZ_JBSFGK010000198.1:0-4775 GCF_053596495.1 Kitasatospora sp. NPDC001683 | reverse complement strand
CCGCACTGGGGCGGCACCCGCCGGGTCACCCTGCTCGGCGACGCGATCCACCCCATGCCACCGAGCGGCGGCCAGGGCGCCAACACGGCCCTGCGCGACGCCGCGCTGCTCTCCCGCTCACTCGCCGCCGTCCAACGCGATGAGGCCGAACTCCCCGCCGCAGTCGCACAGTACGAACTCCGAATGCTCGACTACGGCTTCACCGCCGTCACCGAAAGCCTCCAACACCTACCGGACTTCACCCCCCACGCGCCTAACGAACGATGAAAGCGCCCCAGTTTTGACCCCGCGCTCGCGAAGGAGGCACCGGACCGAGTGGCCCATGACTCGTACGTCCGGCTCGGCCCGAGGACGCGCGGACCATCGGAGACATCTGGTACCGAGGGTGGTGCGACGCCCACCTGGGGAACGTTCCCGATGCCCTGCTCGCTGTACGGACGCAGGAGTCGTTCGCCGTGCGCGCCGTGCAACACGTCGGTGACGCGGTCGTCGCGGTCATCGGCGGTGCGGTGGCGGGCTTCGTGATGGTGGCCGACGACGAGGTCGCGCAGGTGTACGTGGCCCGCAACCACCGGGGAAACGGTGTATCCGGGAGCCCTGCTCGCGGAGGCTGAGCGCCTCGTCGCAGCCGGCGGTCATGGGCGGGCCTGGCTGGCGGTGGTGGCCGGCAACCTGCGCGCCCGCACGTTCTATGCCCGCACCCTCTGCACCGCGGACCTCGGTCGCCCTGTGGACCTCCGCATTCAAGCGGACCCGCAGGCCTTCACGCGCTGGTGGATGGGTGACCTCACCTGGGAGGACCTCCTCCGCGCCGGCGCCGCCTGCCTCGAAGGCCCCACCACTCTCCGCCTGCCTTCCCGACCTGGTTTCGCGGCTACATCTCTTCGCGGCTCCACCGGCCGCCACGGCCGAGGGCTTGCCACGCAGCGAGGGCCGGGTGATGGGTCCACGTGCGGATGGGTGAGTCGGAGGCGAAGATGGTCTTCAGTTCGGCACGCGCGTTGTGCCAGCGGATGTAGGCACCGCTGGCGGCGTTCTGCTCGGCGTGGCGGCGGTGGTCGATCGGATCGGAGCGGCCCAGGTGCGCCATCTCAAGGGAGACCCGCAGGTCAGACCCCCTTTTCATGGCTGGTGGTCGCACAGCGTGCGCAGACTGGGAGGAGAACGACCCGCGCGCACCCCTTCGAGGCGATCACCGTGCGAAGCTCACCCACCCCCGGCGACCGAGGGCGCGTCTACCGGCGCTGCGGCTGCCGCGACGACCACCGCCGACAGCTCGGCACCACCTGCCCACGCCTCGCCGCCGATCCCCACCACGGCTCCTGGGCCTTCGCTGTCGACGCCCCTGCTCCCGACGGCCACCGCCACACCATCCGCCGCGCCGGCTTCCCCACCGAAGTCGACACCCGCATCACGCTGCGGCGCTTCAACCAGGGCCTGGTCGAACAGCAGCAGTTCACCGGGACAGAGCCGGGCGTCGGAACGGCGCGGCCGGCCGGGTCAGAACGTGGTCGTCACGGTGGCGCCGGTGACGGCGGTCGTGGCGTGGAGGGTGATGTAGTTCCAGCCGGCCGGCGGGTTGGTGATGGTGAGGGTGTGCGGGCCGTTGCCGGTGGCGGAGGCGGTATTGGCGGTGCTGTCGGCCCAGGTGGTGGGGTTGTAGTAGAGGTCGGTGATTCCGGTGCCAGGGGTGGTCGTGATGGTGAGCTTCTTGGTTCCGGCGGGGATGTCGATGTAGAGGTAGCTGTTGTCCCGGGCGGCGGCGGTGAGGTTGGACCGGCTGCAGTTCTGAGCCAGTCGGCGGGTGTCGTCAGCGGTGCACTCGGCGGTTGAAGCACCGACCGCGACCGTCTGGTCGGCGGTTGCGGTGGCGCCGGCCTTGTCGGTGACGGTCAGCCGGACGTGGTAGCTGCCCGGCTTGACGTAGGTCTTGATCGGATTGGCATCGGTGGAGGTAGTGCCGTCGCCGAAGTCCCACTTGTGAGCCGTGATCGCCGCGGAGTCTTCGGTGGTGTCGGTGAGCGTGACGTTCAGGCCGTTCGCCTTGGCGATGAAGGTGGCGGTGAGCGGCTTGCCGGGGGCGTTGCACGCACCGGCAGCGCATTCCTTGAGCCACTTGGCCCAGTCGGCGTCGTAGCTGGTGCCGATGGAGTTGATCAGGCCGAGTGCGGCTTTGTAGTCACCGGATCGGTAGTGGCCGAGCAGGGTGTCGATGTCGGAGCGGTGGTTCTCCATCATGTAGCGCACCGCGAGGTAGCCCCAGGGGTAGATCCGGTCCGTACCACTGCTGTAGGTGTTGGCGAAGACGGTGCTGAGCGGGTAGCTGCCCTTGGCCGCATCGGCGACCGCCGCGGTGTCGGTCACACCGCGGTAGCCGTAGGACTCGTACTCGGCGAAGCCTTCGATCCACCAGATGGTACCGGGGGTGGCGGTTGTGGCGGCGAAGTCGCCGGCGGTGTTGAAGCGGCCGTCCAGGTAGTGGGTGTACTCGTGGTTGAGGTTCCAGATCTGGAAGCTCGGGCGCAGCCAGTCGGCTTCGTAGGCGACGAACCGGGCCTGGTTGTCGGGCTTGGACGGGTCGCCTTCCTCGTAGATACCACCGTTGTTGGTGTCGACGCCGAAGATGACGTTGGCGTAGGTCTGGTAGTCGCTGGTGGAGTGGAAGACGTCCACCTCCATGGCGCTGTTGTGGTCGCCGGGCAGCGGGCCGGGGTCCTTGGCGAGCTTGTGGAAGTAGGCGTTCTCGCCGGTGAGGCTGTCGCAGGTGCTGAGCAGCTGCTCCTTGGTGAGCGCCTGGGTCACGATGTGGATCGTGCCGCACTGATAGTCGATGGTCAGCACGGCCTTCCTGAGCCGGTTGGGGAGGTCGCAGGTGCCGTAGTCGGAGCAGTTGTTCTGGTCGTTGTCGTTCGCCTGGGCGGCGATGCCGACCCAGAGGGGGGCGGTGGGGCCGGTCATCGAGGACTTGGCCAGCAGGTTCTTGATCACCGGGCGGACGGCGGGGGTCAGGGTGCGGTCCTGGAGGAACCGGGCCAGCTCGGTGCCGGCGTTGGACGCCAGGTAGCTCTGCGGTCCGCCCAGGAGGCCGAGGTTGTTGTTGGCGAAGGTCTCGAGGGTGGTGAGGATGGAAGGGTCGGCTTCGGTGGCGGCGACGAAGTCGGGGTTCTGGTGGCCGCGGAAGAGGACGGTGTAGACGTTGTTGACCGCGGTCAGCATGGTGTACGAGTCGTTGTACGAGCTGTTGTAGCCGGTGAGCAGCTTCTTGAGGAGGGGCAGGTAGCGAGCGTTCTGGCCGGCGCTGTCGATCAGGGTGACGGCTTCCGAGAGGACGGCGCCGTTGGCGTCGGTGGCGTCCAGGCTGTGGGCGTTGGCGTAGAAGGAGTCCAGGGCGGACTGGATCGCGGTCTGCAGAGCGCTGCCGTAGGTACCGACGTCGGATTTGTGGTTCCACTGCACGTAGTAGCCGGCCCGGAGGTAGAGCACGAGCTCCAGGACGTGGGTGCTGTTGTCCCCCGGGTAGCTGCGGGAGGCGGCGGCCAAGGCGTCCGCCACCGTGGTCATCTGCGACTCCTGGAAGGCCAGGTGTGCGTCCGAACCGGTGATGTTGAACAGGCCGTTGATGCAGTCCGGGCCGGCGGACTGGATCGCCTGGATCAGCGCGCCGCCGGTGTTCGCGGTGAAGGCGCTGGTGGAGCAGGCGGCGGCGCTCGCCTTCGGGCCGCCCGACTCCCCGGTCGTTGTCTTCGACCTTGCCGCGGCGGACCTTGCCGCGGCGGACCTTGTCGGGCTGCCGTAGTTCTGCTGCTGTGCCTCGGTGTTGGACGGCAGAGGCCGACGGTCCTTGGGACGCACCCGCTTCGCGTCGTCCTGGACGGCTTCGGTGGCCGACTGGGGTGCCAAACCTGGGCGGGGAGCGTCGGTCTTGACTTCGGGAGACGGGCTGGTAAGCCCCGCGTGAGCGCTGCCCGGCCCGTTGGCGGCGATCCCGACTCCGGCGGTCAGCGCAAGGGCGGCGGCTATCAGGAGCTTGGGCAGCTTGTTGCGGGCGTGTGCGGCTTTCATGGGTTCTCCTGGCGTGGGGGCAGCACCGTGCGGCGCGGCCTCGTGGGGAGGCTGCGCAATGAGGTGATGTTTCGTCGATTTTTCTGACACGGTCGGTCCGTGTCGGTTGTGGGGCGCCGAGGCGATGGCTATTCCTGGCCGATCGCAGGCTCTGCGATGAGTCGACTGACGGTCAGTTCGGGGATTGTCCGTGGCGGGACAGGGTGCCGACGATGATGCTCGCCGCTACCGAAGTGCCCACCGGCACAGGGCCGTTGTCGCGCCCGCGTACCACTCGTGTGTCGGTCATGTTCTCTCCTCGTCGGCAGATGGGGTGGTTTGCCGCCGACGTATGGGAGATCGGGCAGGGGGCTTCGGATAACGGAAAGTGTGCGAGATCTTCAGGATGGCTGGACGCGGGTGCCCGGCCTGAAGCACTCGACCGCAGGTAGAAGGCTGTCTTGTCAACTTCTGCACCGTGAAGGCCGATCTCGCAGATGGCTTCACTGGTTGCGAGGCGGTCCCCCATGTCGAGTGGCCGCCACAGCTTCCACCCCTTCGGGACGTTCGTCACGGCAGGCTGGCCGGACGCAGCGGCACGAGCGATCACCGTCCCGCAGACCCCCGACCCCGCTGACCGCAGCTCCGCGCTGTGGGGGTCCCGCCCGGCCCTACCGGCCGGGCCCCGAGCGGCCCGGCCCGGCGCGACTCCGGCAGCGGCTCGTCGACCACAG
>NZ_JBSFGK010000197.1:0-4829 GCF_053596495.1 Kitasatospora sp. NPDC001683 | reverse complement strand
GTTCCGCGGATCGTGCTCGGATCGATCTTCCTGGTCGCGTTCGGCCTCGGTGAGACGCCGAAGGTCCTGCTCGCGGCGGTGCTGGTGTTCTTCGCGGCGACGGCCCGCTTGCGCGGGGCCTTCTTGACCGGCGCCGCGACCGGGGCGTCCGCGAAGTCACTCGGCAGGATGTCCCGCAGGAACTTGCCGGTGTGGCTCTCCGGGACGGCCGCGATCTCCTCGGGGGTGCCCTCGGCGACCACCGTGCCGCCGCCGGAGCCGCCCTCGGGGCCCATGTCGACGATCCAGTCGGCGGTCTTGATCACGTCGAGGTTGTGCTCGATCACGATCACCGTGTTGCCCTTGTCGACCAGTCCGCTGAGCACCTTGATCAGCTTGCTGATGTCCTCGAAGTGCAGACCGGTGGTGGGCTCGTCCAGCACGTAGACCGTCCGCCCGGTGGAGCGCTTCTGCAGCTCGGAGGCGAGCTTGACGCGCTGCGCCTCGCCGCCGGAGAGCGTCGGCGCGGACTGGCCGAGCCGGACGTAGCCGAGGCCGACGTCGTTGAGCGTCCGCAGGTGGCGGGCGATCGCGGGGACGGCCTCGAAGAAGGACAGCGCCTCCTCGATCGGCATGTCCAGCACCTCGGCGATGGACTTGCCCTTGTAGTGCACCTCCAGCGTCTCCCGGTTGTACCGGGCGCCGTGGCAGACCTCGCACGGCACGTAGACGTCCGGCAGGAAGTTCATCTCGATCTTGATGGTGCCGTCGCCGGTGCAGTTCTCGCAGCGGCCGCCCTTGACGTTGAAGGAGAACCGGCCGGGCAGGTAGCCCCGGACCTTGGCCTCCTGGGTCTCCGCGAAGAGCCGGCGGACGTGGTCGAACA
Source organism: Kitasatospora sp. NPDC001683 (assembly GCF_053596495.1). Lineage (NCBI taxonomy): Bacteria > Bacillati > Actinomycetota > Actinomycetes > Kitasatosporales > Streptomycetaceae > Kitasatospora > Kitasatospora sp. NPDC001683. Next base: position 3,964 of record NZ_JBSFGK010000197.1, on the reverse strand, counting down.
CCCCGGTGTAGGTGGCCGGGTTGGACCGCGGGGTGCGGCCGATCGGCGACTGGTCGACGTGCACCACCTTGTCCACCAGGTCGGTGCCGGTGATCCGGGTGTGCCGGCCGGGCACGCTGCGGGCGCCGTTCAGCTCCCGCGCCAGGTGGGTGTAGAGGATGTCGTTGACCAGCGTCGACTTGCCGGAGCCGGAGACGCCGGTGATCGCCGTCAGGGTGCCGAGCGGGAAGCCGACCGTGACGTCCTTGAGGTTGTGCTCTCGGGCGCCGTGCACCGTCAGCTGGCGCTTCTTGTCCCGGTCGCGGCGGGCGGCCGGGATCGGGATGGACCGCTTGCCGGAGAGGTACTGGCCGGTCAGCGACTCCTTGTTGCCGAGCAGCTGCTTCAGCGAACCGGAGTGCACCACCTTGCCGCCGTGCTCGCCGGCGCCCGGGCCGATGTCCACCACCCAGTCCGCGGTCTTGATGGTGTCCTCGTCGTGCTCCACCACGATCAGGGTGTTGCCGATGTCGCGCAGCCGCACCAGCGTCTCGATCAGCCGGTGGTTGTCCCGCTGGTGCAGGCCGATGGACGGCTCGTCCAGCACGTACAGCACGCCGACCAGGCCGGAGCCGATCTGGGTGGCCAGCCGGATGCGCTGGGCCTCGCCGCCGGACAGGGTGCCGGCCGCGCGGTCCAGGGAGAGGTAGTCCAGGCCGACGTCGACCAGGAAGCGCAGCCGCTCGTTGACCTCCTTGAGGACCCGCTCGGCGATCTGCTTGTCCCGGTCGTTGAGCTTCATCGCGCCCAGGAACTCGGCGCAGTCGCTGATCGACATCGAGGAGACGTCGGCGATCGACCTGTCCTCGACGGTGACCGCCAGCACCACCGGCTTGAGCCGGGTGCCCTGGCAGGTCGGGCAGGGCACCTCGCGCATGTAGCCCTCGAAGCGCTCGCGGCTGCTGTCGCTCTCCGCCTCGGTGTGCCGGCGCTGGATGAACGGGACGGCGCCCTCGAAGCCGGTGCTGTACGAGCGCTCCCGGCCGAAGCGGTTGCGGTAGCGGACCTGCACCTGGTGCTTGTGCCCGTACAGCAGCGCCTTCTTGGCGCGGGCGGGCAGCCCGGCCCAGGGGATGTCGGTGCGGAAGCCGAGCTCCTCGGCGAGCGCGTCGATCAGGCGCTGGAAGTAGTCCTTGGCGTGCCCGGCCGACCACGGGTGGATCGCGCCCTCGTCCAGCGAGCGCTCCGGGTCCGGCACGACCAGCTCCGGGTCGACCTCCATCCGGTTGCCCAGGCCCGAGCAGTCCGGGCAGGCGCCGAACGGCGAGTTGAAGGAGAACGAGCGCGGCTCCAGCTCCTCGAACGACACGTCGTCGTACGGGCAGTAGAGGTGCTCGGAGTACATCCGCTCGCGCTCGGGGTCGTCCTCGGGGAGGTCGACGAAGTCGAGCACGACCATGCCGCCCGACAGCCGCAGGGCAGTCTCCACCGAGTCGGTGAGCCGCCGCTTGGCGCTCTCCTTGACGGTCAGGCGGTCGATGACCACCTCGACGGTGTGCTTCTCCTGCTTCTTCAGCTTCGGCGGCTCGGCGAGCTGGATCGTCTCGCCGTCGACCCGGGCGCGGGAGTAGCCCTTGGACTGGAGGTCGGCGAAGAGGTCGACGAACTCGCCCTTGCGCTCGCGCACCACCGGGCTGAGCACCTGGAAACGGGTGCCCTCGGCGAGCTCCAGCACCTTGTCGACGACCGCCTGCGGCGACTGCTTGGCGATCGGGCGGCCGCAGTGCGGGCAGTGCGGCTTGCCGATCCGGGCGAACAGCAGGCGCAGGTAGTCGTAGACCTCGGTGATGGTGCCGACGGTCGAACGGGGGTTGCGGTTGGTGGACTTCTGGTCGATCGAGACGGCCGGGGAGAGGCCCTCGATGAAGTCCACGTCGGGCTTGTCCATCTGCCCGAGGAACTGACGGGCGTAGGAGGACAGCGACTCGACGTAGCGGCGCTGGCCCTCGGCGAAGATCGTGTCGAAGGCGAGCGAGGACTTGCCGGAGCCGGAGAGGCCCGTGAAGACGATGAGGGAGTCGCGGGGCAGGTCGAGCGAGACGTTCTTGAGGTTGTGCTCGCGAGCACCGCGGACGATGAGGCGGTCGGCCACTGCTTCTGGCGCCTTTCTCCGGACGAGATGGCTTGCGGTGTGGGGGGTGTTCTTCTTCCAGGATGCGGCAGCCAGCCTATAGCTCAGACGTTCGAATCTCGACTCTGTCCAGTGGAGACCACCCGAACGAGTGAGAGCGCCCTCCGGGACCGTCCGTACCCGGTCCGAAGAACCCCTGCTCAGGGCCAGGGATTCGGCGGTAGCGTCAGCGGGTCAACGAGCGAGGCCCGCTCCGGGCAACGCGCAGTCCCGTACCGAAGGCAGTTTTCGATGACCGACCCGCAGTCCGCCGCCGCCGTCGCCGCCCAGCGGCTGGGCCTCGTCCAGGCCAGCACCCAGCGCATGCTGGAGACCGTCTCCGGGCTCAAGCCCGACGCGGTCGCCGAGCCCTCCGCACTCCCCGGCTGGACCCGCGGCCACGTGCTGGCCCACCTCGCCCGCAACGCCGACTCCCTGGTCAACCTGCTGACCGGCGCCCGCACCGGCACCGACATCCCGCAGTACGCCAGCGAGCAGGCCCGCGACCAGGGGATCGAGGACGGCGCCGGCCGCCCGCTCGACGCCCAACTCGCCGACCTGCGCGAGTCCCACGAGCGCTTCGCCGAGGCCGCCGCACTGATGGACCCCGAGGACTGGGCCGCCGAGGTGCGCCACCGCTTCGGCGCCGTCTTCCCGGCCTGCGACCTGGTCTGGAAGCGCCTCGGCGAGCTGGAGTACCACCTGGTCGACCTGGACGCCGACTACACCCCCGCCCGGTGGCCGGAGGAGTTCGCCGTCACCGAGTTCCACAAGCTCGCCCTCAAGCTCCACGGCACCGACCTGCCCGCCGTCGAGTTGGTCGCCGAGGACACCGGCGACCGCGGCCTGATCGGGTCGGGTCCCGCTTCCCTGACCGTCCAGGGCCCGGTCCGCGCCCTGCTCGCCTGGCTCTCCGGCCGCTCCGACGGCTCCGACCTGAAGCGCACCCCCGACACCGCGCTCCCCCAGCTTCCCCCGCTGGGCTGACGGCGGGACGATGATCCTGAACCCTGTTGCAGCCGGACCCGGAGGAGCGGACGGATGACGTACCACGGAGCGGTCAAGGTCGGCGGACCGCCGGACGTGCGGGAGCTGGCCCACCTGATCATCACCAAGGTGGCCGTCGGCCCGTACGACAACAACGCCTACCTGTTGCGTTGCCGGGCCACCGACGAGCAGCTGCTGATCGACGCGGCCGCCGACGCCCCGGTGCTGCTGGAGACCGTCGGCGACGACCTCGAGACGGTGGTCACCACCCACCGGCACCACGACCACTGGGGCGCCCTCGCCGAGGTGGTCGCCACCACCGGCGCCCGCACCGCCGCCGGCCAGCACGACGCCGAGGGCATCGACGTCCCCACCGAGCTGCTGCTCGCCGACGGCGACAAGCTGCGGGTCGGCGACGTCGAACTCACCGTCCGCCACCTGGTCGGCCACACCCCCGGCGCGATCGTGCTCATCTACGACGACCCCCAGGGCCACCCCCACGTCTTCACCGGCGACTGCCTCTTCCCAGGCGGCGTCGGCAACACCTGGGGCGACCCGGAGGCCTTCAAGACCCTCTTCCGGGACGTCAACGAGAAGATCTTCGACGTCCTGCCGGATGAGGCCTGGGTCTACCCCGGCCACGGCAACGACACCACCCTCGGCGCCGAGCGCCCCCACCTGGAGGAGTGGCGCGAGCGCGGCTGGTGACGAAGTCCGGGGGGGGGGGGCGGGGGGGTGGGAGGGGCCCACCGCCGCCAACAAGTGCCCCCCCCCCGGGGGGGACGCCAGCCCCAACACACCGCACGACCCGTCGGACGACAAAGCGAC
>NZ_JBSFGK010000196.1:0-4858 GCF_053596495.1 Kitasatospora sp. NPDC001683 | reverse complement strand
ATGCACAGCAGGAGGCCGTCCGCGGAGACCACCACGGTGTGGGACACCCCGGGGGTGTTGTCCACGAAATTGGTGATCAGCCAGTTCAGGTTCTGGGCGGCCTGGCTCATCTGGTTCAACTCAACGCTCCTGGTGATCTGCGCCGTTGCCGTCGGTCCGGCCACCGAAACTATCGAATCCGGGCTGCTGGGCACCATGCTGGAAGCCCTGCTGGTTGGCGGCCTGCTCGGCCCCGGCGCGGCGGCCCTGCTGGATGCCGCGGCGCAGGTTGGTCAGGCGGCCGCGGACCTCCTCGGGGGCCCGGGAGACCTGGGGACCGGTCAGCGGGGAGGCCTCGGCGGTGCCGGAGACCAGGTTGGCCTGCGGGGTCCGCCGGGGGAGGCCGGACATGGTGACACCGCTGGTCGAGGGCTCGCGGACCTGTTCGGCACGGCGCCAGCGCTCGTCGTTCGCGGACGGGCGCCAGGGCGCCTCACCGACACCCGGCTGCGGCGGCTGCGGCTGACCCTGCGGGGCCTGCTGCTGGGGGGCCTGCTGAGCCTGCGGGGCCTGCTGCCGCGGGGTCCGCTGCGGCCGGTCCTCCTGCTGGAACTCCGGCGCGGAGGTGCCGGGCCGGCGCGGCTGGTACGGCCGGGGCCGGGCCTGCTGCGGGCCGTCGGCCTGCGGCGGGTACCAGGGCTGCTCGCCGGTGGCCTCGGACGGCCCGGTCGGCAGCGCCATCGGCTCCTGCCGCTGCTGCTGGACCGGCTGCTGCTGGACCGGTTGCTGCTGGAACGGCTGGGGCTGCTGCGGCTGGGCCGGGTTCGGCACGTTCGGCAGCACCGGCTCCACCAGGCCGAGGCCCAGCGGGTCACGCGGGTCGATCTGGCTGGCCTCGAAGCGCGGCCGGGCGAACTGCTGGGTGCTCTCCACCGGGGCCGGCTCGGCCGGCGGCAGCGGCTGGGGCTGCTGCTGCGGGGGCAGCTGCGGCTGACGGCCCTGCTGCGGCGCGTCCGGACCGGGGCGCTGCGGACGGCGCGGGCCCTGCTGGCCCTGCGGACCGGGACCCTGCTGGCCGGGGCCGGCGGGGCCCGGACGGCCGGGGGCGCGCTGCGGCAGGCCGTCCTGCGGACGGTTGCCCGGCCGGGCACCCTGCTGCGGGGCGCCGGGCGCACCCGGACGGCCGTGCTGCGGCTGTTCGCCGGTCCGCGGGGCCGGAGCGCCCGGACCGGCGTCGGGGCGCGGACGCTCCTGGCCGGGGCGGCCCTGGCCGCGGCGCGTCAGACCGTTCGGGCCGGCCTGCGGCGGGCCCTGGCGGCCGGGGGCGCGCTGCGGCAGACCGCCCTGCGGCGACTGCTGCGGCTGGCCCTGCGGAGCCTGCTGCTGGGGGGTCTGCTGCGGCTGGCCCTGCTGGGCGGGCGCCGGCCGGCCCTGGCCGCGTCGGCCGGGCTGACCCGGACCCTGCTGACCCGGGCCCTGCTGACCCGGGCCCTGCTGGCCCGCCGGAACCGGGTTCTCGCGCAGCGCCTGGCCGACCTGACGGGTCGGCAGTCCGCCGGCGCGGCCGCCGGGCGCACCCGGGCCGGTCGGCGCGGCAGGGGCGGCGGGAGCGGCCGGAGTGCCCTGGCCGAGCTGCGGACGGCCGCCCTGCGGGGCACCGCCGGCCGGGCCCTGGCCGAGCGCGGCCGGACCGCCCTGGCGGCCGGGCGGCATCTGGCGCTGCTGGCGCGGCGTCGGGGCGACCCCGCGCTGCTGCTTGCCCTGACCGCCCGGGCCGGGACGGCCGGGGGCCCGGCGCTCGGCCGAGTTGGTCACGTCGACCGGGAGCATGACCAGCGCGGTGGTGCCGCCGGAGTCGCTCGGACGCAGCTGGATCCGGATGCCGTGTCGCAGGGACAGGCGGCCGACCACGAAGAGGCCCATGCGGCGGGAGACGGAGACGTCCACCGTCGGCGGGTTGGCCAGGCGCTCGTTGATCTCGGCGAGGTCGTCCGGGCTGAGGCCGATGCCGGTGTCGTGGATCTCGACCAGCACCCGGCCGTCGGGCAGGGCGTGGCCGGTGACCCGGACGCGGGTCTGCGGGCTGGAGAACGAGGTGGCGTTCTCGAGCAGCTCGGCGAGCAGGTGGACGAGGTCGTTGACGACGCGGCCGGCGACCTCGGCCGACGGTACGGCGGCGAGCTCGATGCGCTCGTACTGCTCCACCTCGGAGGCGGCGGCGCGGAGCACGTCGACCAGCGGGACGGGCCTGGTCCAGCGGCGGCCCGGGTCCTCACCGGCGAGGACGAGGAGGTTCTCACCGTTGCGGCGCATGCGGGTCGCGAGGTGGTCCAGCTTGAACAGGTTGGCCAGCTGGTCCGGGTCGGCCTCGCGGCTCTCCAGCTCCGAGATGAGCGACAGCTGGCGCTGGATGAGGCCCTGGCTGCGGCGCGACAGGTTGGTGAACATCGCGTTGATGTTGCCGCGCAGGAGGGCCTGCTCGGCGGCGAGGCGGACGGCCTCGCTGTGCACCATGTCGAACGCGTGGGCCACGTGGCCGATCTCGTCGGTCGAGTCGACGGCGACCGGTTCGACCGTGGTGTCGACGTCGTGCGGGTCGCTCTCGGAGAGCGTCTTGACCAGCTCGGGCAGGCGCCGCTCGGCGACGTCCTCGGCCGCGGTCTGCAGACGGGTCAGCGAGCGCACCATCGAGCGGGCGATCAGACCGGCGCCGCCGAGGGCGACGAGCAGGGTCAGGGCAACGGCGGCACCGATGATCAGGGCCTCGGTGTCGGCCTGGGACTGCAGGTCCTGGGCCTTTCCGTCGAGGTCCTCGAGCAGCTTGGACTCGATCCGGCGCTCGGCGGTGATCTTGGTGGTGGCCTTCTCGTACCAGTCCTTGTACGAGACCGGTTCGGTCTGGTGGATGCCGCCCGGCTGGAGGATCGAGCGCGAGTAGCGGTCGGCCTCGGCGACCACGTTGTTGTAGCTCAGCTGGCTGCGCAGGTTGTCCAGGTCGTGCGCGGCGTATGTGTTGTTGAAGCTGTTGAGCGCGTTGTCGTACGCGGTGCGCAGGCGGATGCCGAAGGACTCGTCGCTCGCGCTCAGGTCCGGGGCCTTGGGGTTGGCCAGACCGGCGCTGATCAGCGCGCGCTGCTGCGAGGTGGCGTCCTTGGCCAGCGAGAACTGCTGCAGCGCGCGGGTGGCGACCAGCAGGTCCTTGTTGTTGGAGGTGAGCGCGATCTCCTGGGTGATGTCCAGCAGGTCGCGGATGATCACGTCGTAGGCGGTGATCGTCGCCTGGATGTTCTGGTTGTTCTGGTACGGCGTGTTGCGCGCGTCCGCGATCGAGTTCAGGTCCTTGCGGATCTGGAACAGCAGCGCCTTCCCGCCGGAGAGGTCGAGGTTCTCGAACTTGTCGGAGGAGGTGGTGAAGGTGCGACTGAGGTCGTCGGTGGCCTTGCGGGCGGCGACGATCTCGTCGTCCAGCGGCTCGTTCGGCTTGTTGGTGATGTAGCCGGCGCTGATGTCGCGCTCGGTCTGCAGGGCGTCCGCGAGGTTGGTCGCCTTCTTGGCCAGATCGGACAGGTTGGCCATCTGGGCGAGTTGCTGCGAGTTCTGCAGCGAGGTCTGGATGCGCAGGCCACCGAGGACCAGCGACACCAGGACCGGCAGCGCGAGCAGCGCGATCAGGCGGGTGCGGATGCGCCAGTTGCGCATCGCGAGCCGGCTCAGACCGGTGGCGCGGCGCCTGGTCAGGGTGGTCCGCAGTTTGTCCCGGGTGGACTTGCGGTCCTGGCCGTCGTCCTCCGGGCGGGCGGGGGCCTCGGGCGCTACCGGGTCGGCCGGGCCGCCGGGGGCCGCCGCCTGCTGAGGGGCTGCCACAGGCTCGCGCGACTCCGGGTCACCCGCGGCGCCGCTACCCCTTTTGAAACGTCCCTGCACTGGCGTCGCAACCTCTGGACCGGGCGTCCCGCCGCGTCGCCACGGCCTGGACGGTGTCGAGTTTCCATCCGCACCCCGGCCGGTCCGGGAGAGCGGGTCACCGGGGTGGACTGCTCCCTACCCACGGTCCGTGGCATTCCAGCACAGCGAGGGAATCCCAACAAGGGCCGCCGGAACCAATCGCCCGGCACTACCGACCGCACGCGGGATTTCACTGACTGTGCGGTAACCGGACCGGAATACCGCCTTTTTCGGACACTCGTCGGATACATGCCAACGTGGCTCGAGATCGAAAAGAGTCGCAGACCTGCTGGAATGCCCGTTCTGCACGGAATGTCCGAAAATTCTGATGCGGCGAAATGTCGGTTATCGGTGATTTGCACGTCAATTTGTGAGCAAAATCACAGACTAATGTGTAGCTTTGGTCACGGCGTCTGTGGAATGAGATCTCGTAACCTGGCTCTCTCCGGAGCACGGCCCCGATCAGCCTGCCCAGAACCCCTCCGAATCAATCGGAATCACTCCGGCCGGTGCGGATCCCTGGCGATCCACCCGGCCACGACCACGAGGTGCTCTCGATGTCCCTGGCGAAGAAGGCCACCAAGTCCACGCTGTCCTGCCGCTCCACGGCGAACCCGCGCCGGACCACGCTGGCCTCGGTCGAGGACTTCAGCAAGATCCCGGGCGCCCGCAAGCCCGAGGACGTCGTCACCTACGGCACCGAGCTGCCGGCCGTCACCGCCAACCCGCGCCGCACCCAGCTGATGGTCGCCCCGGTCGTCACCGTCCGGGACTGACCGGACCAGCGCTCCGCCGAGGGCGCCGTCACCGCGAGCAGCGGCGACGGCGCCCGCTGCTATTCGCCCGCTCGCCTCCGGGGCGCTCGGACCCGGTGCCGACGGTCGGCGCTCCCTCGCTCCTGCGTCGCTCCCTCGCTTCTCCCTTTCGGCACCGG
>NZ_JBSFGK010000195.1:0-4886 GCF_053596495.1 Kitasatospora sp. NPDC001683 | reverse complement strand
GCGCGTGGTCGGTTGATGCAGGCACTGCCCGCCGGGGGCGCGATGCTCGCGGTGGCGGTCGATCAGCAGACCGCTGTGGAGCTCCTCGCCGGCTGCGAGGGCCTGGTCGATGTCGCGGCGGTCAACGGTCCGCGTTCGGTGGTCCTTTCGGGCGACGCGGGGGCGATCGAGAAGGTCGAGCAGAAGGCAAAGGCGGCCGGCCACCGGGCCAAGCGCCTTTCCGTCAGCCATGCCTTCCACTCGCCGCTGATGGAGCCGATGCTGGCCGAGTTCGGTACGGTCGTCAGCGCTCTCAAGGCGGACGAGCCGAGGATCCCGGTCGTCTCCAATGTGACCGGCGCACTCGCCACCGCCGAGGAGCTGACCAGCCCCGACTACTGGGTGCGACACGTCCGCCAGGCCGTGCTGTTCCACGACGGTGTGCGCACCGCCTCCCAGCTGGGCGCGACCCGCTTCGTCGAGCTGGGCCCGGACGGCGTCCTGACCGCCCTCGCCCAGGACTGCCTCACCGACACCGCCACCCACGCCTTCACCCCCGTCCTGCGCCGTGACCGCGAGGAGCCCCTCGCGGCGATGTCCGCGCTCGGCGACCTCTTCACCCACGGTGTCGTCCCCGACTGGCAGGCGGTCTTCTCCGGCCGCCGCGTCGACCTGCCGACGTACCCCTTCCAGCGTCAGCGCTACTGGACGACCGTTGACCGCGTGGGCGACGTCGCCTCCGCGGGCGTGCTCCCGGTCGGGCACCCGCTGCTCGGCGCGATGGTGGTGCTGGCGGACGATGACCAGGTCCTGTTCACCGGACGGCTGTCGGTGAGCACCCACCCCTGGCTGGCCGATCACGCCATCGCCGGTACCGTCTTCGTGCCCGGAACCGCCTACGTGGAGCTGGCCGTTCGGGCCGGTGACCAGGTGGGTTGCGACCGCATCGACGAGCTGACCATCGAGGCCCCGCTCGTCCTGCCCGAGCAGGACTCCGTCCAGCTCCAGGTCAGCGTCGGCCGCCCCGACGCGCAGGGGACCCGCCCACTCACCTTCCACTCCCGCCACGGGGACGAGCCCTGGACCCGGCACGCCACCGGCCGCCTGGGCCTCGCTACGCCCACCCGTCCCGGCGGAACCGCCGGAACCGCCGCGCTCACCGTCTGGCCCCCGCAGGACGCCGAGGAGGTGTCGATCGAGGGGCTCTACCCGCACCTGGCCGAGGCGGGCTTCGGCTACGGCCCGGCGTTCCAGGGGCTGCGCGCGGTGTGGCGGCGCGGCCGGGAGGTGTTCGCGGAGGTCGAGCTGCCGCAGGAGCGCGAGGCCGGCCGCTTCGCCCTGCACCCGGCGCTGCTCGACTCGGCCCTGCACGCCGTGGGGCTGGGCGAGTTCGTCACCGACAACCGGCCCAGCCTGCCGTTCTCCTGGTCCGGAGTCACCCTCCACGCGACCGGGGCCACGGCCCTGCGGGTCCGGCTGTCCCCGGCGGGCACCGACGCCGTCGCCCTGGACGTCGCGGACGCGACGGGCGCGCCCGTCGCCACCGTCGAGGAGCTGGCCCTGCGCCCGGTGGCCGGGGAGCGGCAGCGGCAGCGGAGTGACTCGCTGTTCCGCGTCGACTGGGTGGCCCAGCCGCTCCCCGAGACCACCGAGTCGACCCTCTGCTGGGTCGGTTCGGTCGAGGAGCTGCAGGCCCTCGACCCGGTGCCCGCCACCGTCCTGGTGTCCTGCGACCGGACGGGCGAGCTGCTCGCCGACGTCCACGGCACGACCCACGGTGCCCTCGCCCTGCTGCACGCCTGGCTGGCCGACGCCCGCCACCACTCCTCCCAGCTGGTGTTCGTCACCCGCGCCGCCCTGGCCGTCCGGCCCGGCGAGCAGGTGGACGGCCTGGAGCAGGCGCCGGTCTGGGGCCTCGTCCGGTCGGCCCAGGCCGAGAACCCCGGCAGCTTCCGCCTCGTCGACCTGGACGGCGACGCCGGTTCCGGCTCCGCCCTGGCGGCCGCCCTGACCCTCGACGAGCCCCAGCTCGCGCTGCGCGGCGGGCAGGTGCTCGCCCCCCGACTCGCCCGGGCGACGGGCGCGCCGGACGAGGCGTCCCCCTGGGACGGCGGGGGCACCGTCCTGATCACCGGTGGCACCGGCGGGCTCGGCGGCCTGCTGGCCCGGCACCTGGCCCGGGAACACGGGGTCCGGCAGCTGCTGCTGACCAGCCGCCGCGGACCGGCCGCCGAGGGCGCCGCCGAACTCGTCGAGGAACTCGCGGCACTCGGCGCCTCGGCCCGGGTCGTCTCCTGCGACGTCACCGACCGCACGGCGCTGGCCGAGCTGCTGGACGGCATCCCGGCCGAGCAGCCGCTGGTGGCCGTGGTCCACACGGCGGGCGTGCTGGACGACGGGGTGATCGGCTCGCTGACCCCGGAGCGGGTCGACACGGTGCTCCGCCCGAAGGCGGACGCCGCCTGGCACCTGCACGAACTCACCAAGGACCGCGGGCTCGCCGCCTTCGTCCTGTTCTCCTCCGCCTCCGGCGTCTTCGGCGCCCCCGGTCAGGGCAGCTACTCCGCGGGCAACGTCTTCCTGGACGCCCTCGCCCAGTACCGCCGCGGCCTCGGCCTGCCGGCGACCTCGCTGGCCTGGGGCCTGTGGGCCGAGGGCAGCGGCATGGGCGGCCGGCTCGCGAGCGGCGACCGGGAGCGGATCACCGGCTCCGGCCTCGCCGCGCTCTCCGCCGCGGAGGGCCTGCGGCTGTTCGACCTGGCGCTGGGTACGGACGAGGCGCTGCTGGTGCCGACGCCCCTCGACCTCCGGTCACCGGGCGGCTCGGTGGCGGTGCCCGCGCTGCTGCGCGGCCTGGTGCGGGTTCCGGTCCGCCGGACCGCCGCCGCGTCGGCGGCCGCGGCGAACCGCACCGACTGGTCGGAGCGGACCCTGCTGGACCTCGTGCACACCCAGGTGGCCGCGGTCCTCGGCCACGCCGCGGCGGACGCGGTGGCCGTCGACCGGGCCTTCACGGAACTCGGCTTCGACTCGCTCACCGCGGTCGAGCTGCGCAACCGCCTCACCACCGAGACCGGCCTGCGCCTGCCCGCCACCCTGATCTTCGACCACCCCAGCCCGGCAGCCCTGGTCCGGCACCTGTGCGAGGAACTCGTCGGGGAGCCCGGCCGGGACGCGGCGGCCGAGCGGCCAGCCGTCCCGGGCGGCCCGGTCGACGACGACCCGGTCGTGGTCATCGGCATGGCCTGCCGATACCCGGGCGGCGTGCGCTCGCCCGAGGACCTCTGGGACCTGGTGGCCGCCGGCCGCGACGGCATCGGCGCCTTCCCCGAGGACCGCGGCTGGGACCTGGACGGACTGTTCGACCAGGACCCGGACGCGCCGGGCCGCTCGTACGTCCGCGAGGGCGGCTTCCTCCACGAGGCGGGCGAGTTCGACGCGGGCTTCTTCGGGATCTCGCCGCGCGAGGCGCTGGCCATGGACCCGCAGCAGCGGTTGCTGCTGGAGACCGCCTGGGAGGCCTTCGAGCGGGCCGGGGTGGACCCGTCCTCGGTCCGGGGCAGCAGCACCGGCGTCTTCGCCGGCGTCATGTACCACGACTACGCGAGCGGGCTCGGCGAGGTGCCCGAGGGCGTGGACGGCTACCTCAGCACCGGCAACGCGGGCAGCGTGCTGTCCGGCCGGGTCTCCTACGCCCTCGGCCTGGAGGGCCCGGCCGTCACGGTCGACACCGCCTGCTCCTCCTCCCTGGTCACCGTGCACCTCGCGGCGCAGGCCCTGCGCCAGGGCGAGTGTTCGCTGGCGCTCGCCGGAGGCGTGACCGTCATGGCGACGCCCACCACCTTCGTGGAGTTCTCGCTCCAGCGCGGGCTGGCCTCGGACGGCCGCTGCAAGTCCTTCGCGGCCTCGGCGGACGGTACGGGCTGGGGCGAGGGCGTCGGCCTGCTGCTCCTGGAGCGGCTCTCCGACGCGCGGCGCAACGGGCACCGGGTGCTGGCCGTGATCCGTGGCTCGGCCGTCAACCAGGACGGCGCGTCCAACGGCCTGACCGCCCCCAACGGCCCCGCCCAGCAGCGGGTGATCCGTCAGGCCCTCGCCCAGGCCAAGCTGACCTCCGACCAGATCGACCTGGTCGAGGCGCACGGCACCGGGACCAAGCTGGGCGACCCGATCGAGGCACAGGCGCTGCTCGCCACCTACGGGCGGGAGCGCCCCGAGGACCGGCCGCTGTGGCTGGGCTCCCTCAAGTCGAACATCGGGCACACCCAGGCCGCGGCCGGCGTCGGCGGCATCATCAAGTCGGTGATGGCCATCCGCGGCGGCCTGATGCCCAAGACCCTGCACGTCGACGAGCCGAGCCCGCACATCGACTGGTCCGCGGGCGCGGTGTCGCTGCTGACCGAGGCCCGGCCCTGGCCGGAGACCTCGCGGCCCCGCCGGGCCGCGGTGTCCTCCTTCGGGATCAGCGGCACCAACGCCCATGTCATCGTGGAGCAGGCGCCCGAGGCCCTGGCGGCCGAGCCGGTGGCCCAGGCCCCGGTCCTGGACGACGCGGCGCTGCCCTGGATCCTGTCCGCGAAGTCCGCCGAGGCGCTGCGCGCCCAGGCCCGTGAACTGGCCGCCCACCTGGAGGCGCAGCCCGAGCGGTCCGCCGCGGACGTCGGGCTGTCCCTGGCGACGGCCCGTACCGCCTTCGAGCACCGGGCCGCCGTGGTGGCGGCCGACCGGGAGGGGTTCCTCCACGGCCTGGCCGCGCTGGCCGCCGCGGAGCCCGTCGAGCACCTCGTCACGGGGAGCGCGCGTACCTCTGCCAAGCCGGTGTTCGTGTTCCCGGGGCAGGGGGCGCAGTGGGTCGGGATGGCGGTGGAGTTGGCGCGGGTGTCGCCGGTGTTCGCGGCGCGGTTGGC
>NZ_JBSFGK010000194.1:0-4947 GCF_053596495.1 Kitasatospora sp. NPDC001683 | reverse complement strand
TGACCGCCACCCTGTGGCGGGGGGGTATTGGCTATTTGGCGGGTGGTCTCCGAATCGGAGACCAACGGCCTTTCCGGACGCATTGTCAGTTCTTGTGCAGACGCACCGGAAGTCTTTCCAGACCCTGCATCATGAAGCTCTTGCGCCACTTCAATTCGGAGTCCGGGACGGCCAGCTCCAGGTCCGGGAACCGGCCCAGCAGGTGACGCAGGGCGATCTCCATCTCCAGGCGGGCCAGCGGGGCGCCGACGCAGTAGTGGATGCCGTGCCCGAAGCCCAGGTGCCCGGCGGTGGAACGGGTGACGTCGAGCTGGTGGGGGCAGCCGAACTGGGCGCCGTCCCGGTTCGCCGCGCCCAGCAGGACGGAGACGTACTCACCGGTGCCGACCGTCACGCCGCCGAGCTCGAACGGCTCGGTGGCGTAGCGCAGCGTCGCCCGGTTTCCGGGGCCCTCGTAGCGGAGGAACTCCTCGTTGGCGGCCGGGATTCCGCTCGGGTCGAGGCGCAGGGCCGCGAGCTGCTCCGGGTGGTTGAGCAGGGCCCGCAGGCCGTGGCCGATCATGTTGACCGTGGTCTCGTAACCCGCCACCACGAGCAGGAAGACGGTGGAGACCAGCTCGATGTCGGAGAGCTTGTCCTCCTCGTCCCTGGCGTGGATCAGCGCGCTGACCAGGTCTTCGGCCGGCTGGGCGCGCTTGAGCTGGATCATCTCCCCGATGTGCTGGCCGAACCGGGCCATGTTCGGGCCCGCGTTCTCGTTGTCGTTGGACATGATCGCGGCGGTCAGTCCGGTCAGGACCGGGAAGTGCTCCTCGCTGATGCCGAGCAGCTGCCCGAGCACCCGGACGGGGAACTGCGCCGTGTACTCCTCGACCAGGTCGACGACGCCGTCCTCGGCGGCGGCCTTCCGCTCGGCGGCGTCCAGGAGTTCGGTGCTGATGGCCTCGATGACCGGCTCGAGCTTCTTCACGCTACGGGCCGTCAGGGCCTTGTTCACGAGCTTGCGCAGCCGGGTGTGGTCCGGCGGGTCCATGTTGAGCATGTGCCGGCCGACCGAGCTGTGCTCCAGGCGCGGCGTGCCGCCCTCGGACATCTCCCGGTCGAAATATCCGAGTTGGACCGAAGTGTCGATGTCCTTGGACAGCGCCGGGTGCGAGAGCGCGATGCGCGCCTCCTCGTAGTTGACGACCGCCCAGACCTTCAGCCCGCTCGGCAGCAGCATCCGGTGCACCGACCCCTTGCTCTGCAAGGCGTCGTAGGCCGGATACGGGTTCCTCATGAACTCCTCATCCATGATCGGCAGGGACACGGATTCTCCTTGAATCAGCGGACTTGTGGATTTCGCATATGTCCGGTGTGCGATGCGTTCACCGGGATCGATTGGGGAGCGTACAGGCCGGGCGACGGAACTGACAGTGGGTAACACCGGCGTTCGTGATATCTGACATGACGTCATAATCCCTGGTGGGGGGAGAAAACGCCGACCGGTGTGACGCTCGCAACAAGGCCATTGATCTCGGCCTTCCCCCTCCTATATCGTCGCCGACGAAAGATCATCAGCTCTACGCGATGCTGTACGGGGGAACGCGCTCTAGAGGGCCTTTCTTCGTGCTGCCCGGAGCCATCGGTCCGAGTCGCGTCCTTTTCTGAGTGGGAGTCAGCCGTGTCGGCTATCCCTGTTCGTTCCGTCGTGGATGCCCTCCGAACGCACGCCATTGAGCGTGGACACGTCATCGCCTACTCTGACCAGGCACGCAGCACGACCTACGGGGAGCTGGAAGCGTCCACCGCGCGACTGGCCGGCCACATCGCCGAATTCGGAATCGCCCGGGGCGGGCGCGCCGTGGTGTGCCTCGGCAACCGGGTGGAAATGGTGGAGAGCTGCTTCGCGCTGACCCGCGCGGAGCTCGTCACCGTCCCGGTCAATCCGCATGCCGGCGATGACGAGCTCGCGCATATTCTGCGCGACTCCGAGGCCGTGCTCGTCATCACCGAGGAATCGAACTTCGAGCGGCTCCGACGGCTCGACGGCCTTCGGAATGACCTCCACTTCGTGATCGTGACGGACAATCAGGAAAGCGTCGGGGACGGTGAATGCGTCCACGACTACCGGCGAATGGCCGTAGACGAACCGAGCGCACCGGCGCCGGACGGACTGCGGCCCGACGAGATCGCCTGGATGCTGTACACCTCCGGAACGACCGGCGCCCCCAAGGGCGTTCTCTCCACCCAGCAGGCGGGGCTCTGGTCGGCCGTCAACGGCTACGCCGCCGTGCTGGACATCGGACCGGGGGACCGGCTGCTCTGGCCGCTGCCACTGCACCACAGCTTCGCCTTCAACCTCTGCGTCCTCGGAGTGATGGCGGCCGGCGCGACCGCCCGGATCGCGGCCGACTTCGCCCCGGACGACATCGTCACCGAACTCGGCAGCTCCTCCTACACCCTGATGGCCGCCGTGCCCACGATGTGCCACTACCTCCTGGACTCCGTCCCCGAGGGCGAACTCGACCTGAGCGGCCTGCGGGCCTTCCTGGTGGCCGGAGCGCTCACCAGCGCCGCCCTCGGCGCACGGTTCCGGGACGCCTTCGGCGTCCCGCTGGTCGACAGCTACGGAAGCACCGAGACCACCGGTGTCATCACCTGCAACCCGCTGGGCGACCACCGGGTGCCCGGTTCCTGCGGCCGGCCCGTCCCCGGGGTGACGGTCCGCATCACCGATCCGGAGACCGGCCTCGAAGCGCCCACCGGCCACGAGGGCGAGATATGGGTCCGGAGTCCCAGCCTGATGGCCGGCTACCACAACGACCCGGAGCGGACGGCCGAGGCCTTCCACCAGGGCTGGTACCGCACCGGCGACATGGGCCGCCAGGACGCCCAGGGCTTCGTGAGCATCACCGGGCGCCTCAAGGAACTCATCATCCGGGGTGGGGAGAACATGCACCCCGCCGAGATCGAGGACGCGATCCGCGCGAGCGCCGAGGTCGCGGACGTCGCGGTCGTCGGCCGCGAGCACGGTGTGCTCGGCGAGGTGCCGGTCGCCTACCTGGTGCCGAAGGCGGACCAGCCCTTGCCGGTGGCCGAGTTGGTCGCCCGGCTCCGCGACCGCCTCGCCTACTTCAAGGTTCCGGCGGAGCTGCACCTCACCGACCGGATCCCCCGCACGCCCTCCGGCAAGACCGTCCGCCGACTCGTCGGCGCCGAGGGCTCCCGACTGCTGGCGAACACCGGAACCCACCACGGCCGACTGACCTTCCGCGCTCCCGGCTCCCCCGACTCCTCCGCTCTGCCGGCCTCGCTGCCGGCGGACGACCGGAGCACCGTGCGCGGCAAGCCCGTCCTGCTGCTCGCCGACGCCGCCGCCACGGCGCGCGCCGAGGAACTGGCGGCGCACCTCCGCTCCGCGCACGGCTGCGCCGAGACGGTGGTCGAGCGCTGCGAGCCCGCCGACGGCGAGTCGCTGCGGCGCGCGACGGCAGGCCGGGACGGGTACGTGCTCGTCCTGCTGACCGGGGCCGAGGAAGCGGCTCCCTTCGACGAACTGGCGCGCGAACTCGCCGGTGCGGGAGGGATCGCGGTCTCGCTCAGTGCCGGGGACGAGATCGGCGCGCAGGGGCTGCGCGACGCGCTGGACGCCGCACTGATCGAGAACGCGCCCGTCGTACGGGCGTCGGCCGTCGACGTCCCGGGACCGCTCTGGGGCGTCGCGGCCGAGCCCGCTCCCGAGGTGGCAGCCCGACTGCGGGACGAACTCCGGGACCTGGGCGACCGGGACGTCGAACTCCGGCTGCTGGCCCTGGTGGCCGCCGAGTGCGCAGCCGTCCTCGGCAACGCCGCCGCGGCCTCGCTCGACCCGCGCAAGCCCTTCCGCACGCTGGGCTTCGACTCGGTGGCGTCCGTGGGCCTGCGCGTCCGGCTCCAGAACGCGACCGGGCTGCGGCTGCCGGCCTCGCTCGCGTTCGACCACCCGACCCCGCGGGCCGTGGCCCGGTTCCTCCGTGACGGACTGCTCGGTGCCCGCGGGACGGGCGAGGCCGTGGTCCTCGGGGCGGGCGCGCTGGCGGACGAGGCCGATCCGGTGGTGCTGGTGGGCATGGCCTGTCGGTACCCGGGCGGTGTGCGGTCGGCGGAGGACCTGTGGGACCTGGTCACGGCCGGTACGGACGCGGTGGGGCCCTTCCCGGAGGACCGGGGCTGGGACCTGCCCGGGCTGTTCGACGAGGACCCGGACACGGCGGGAACCACGTACGCCTCGCAGGGCGGATTCCTCGACGGCGTGGCCGAGTTCGACGCCGGGTTCTTCGGGATCTCGCCGCGGGAAGCGCTGGCGATGGACCCGCAGCAGCGGCTGCTGCTCCAGACCTCCTGGGAGCTCTTCGAGCAGGCCGGCATTGACCCGGACACGCTGCGCGGCAGCCGCACCGGCGTCTTCGCCGGGCAGATGTACCACGACTACGCGATCCGCCTCACCGACGAGCCCGGGGTGGAGGGCTACCTGAGCACCGGGCTCGCGGGCAGCGTGCTCTCCGGCCGACTCTCCTACTTCTACGGCTTCGAGGGGCCGGCGCTGACGGTGGACACCGCGTGTTCCTCGTCGCTCGTCGCCCTGCACCTGGCAGCGGACTCGCTGCGGCGGGGCGAGTGCTCGCTGGCGCTCGCGGGCGGAGTCGCGGTGATGTCGACGCCGACGTCGTTCGTCGACTTCAGTCGTCAGCGCGGTCTCGCCGCCGATGGCCGCTGCAAGCCGTTCGCCGCCGCGGCGGACGGTACGGGCTGGGGTGAGGGTGTCGGGCTGCTGCTGCTGGAGCGGTTGTCGGACGCGCGGCGCAACGGGCACCGGGTGCTGGCCGTGGTCCGTGGCACTGCGGTGAACCAGGACGGTGCGTCGAACGGTCTGTCGGCGCCGAACGGGCCGTCGCAGCAGCGGGTGATCCGTCAGGCCCTGGCAAG
>NZ_JBSFGK010000193.1:0-5253 GCF_053596495.1 Kitasatospora sp. NPDC001683 | reverse complement strand
ATGCACAGCAGGAGGCCGTCCGCGGAGACCACCACGGTGTGGGACACCCCGGGGGTGTTGTCCACGAAATTGGTGATCAGCCAGTTCAGGTTCTGTGCGGCCTGGCTCATCTGAGTCAACTCAACGCTCCTGGTGGTTCGAGCCGCCGAAGAGATCGGTGCTCCGGTTCTGTCCGTTGCCGGACTGGTCTACCTGATCGGGGTCGATCCGGAAGCTTCCGGTGTTGCCGGCGCTGCGGCCCTGCTCCACACCGCGGCGCAGGTTGGTGAGGCGGCCACGGACCTCCTCGGGGCTGCGGGAGACCTGCGGCCCCTCCTGCGGGGTGGGCTTGGCGTTGCCGGGCACCAGGTTCTGCTTGGGAACGCGCCTGGGCAGTCCGGCCCCGGTGGTGCCGCTGGACGAGGGCTCGCGCAGCTGCTCGGCGCGCTGCCAGTCGCCGTCGTTCGGCGACTGCCAGGGGGAACTGGCGGTCGGGCCGGTCGGGCCGTATCCGCCGAGTGCGGACACGTCGTGGCCGCGGGTCTCGGCGGGCGCCGAGGTGTCCTTGGCGCCGGCGAACCAGTTCGGGGTCTCCCCGGACGGGCTGCCGCCGACCGGGGCGGCGCCCAGGCTGCCGCCCGCCAGCTGCTGGCCGGGGCGGCGCTGGGGCAGCCCGGACGGCAGGGTGGCGGTGGGCTCGGCGGCGGGCAGGGCGGGCGGCTCGGGGGCGTACGGGTGGCCGGAGGGGGCCTCCGCGGCCTGGTGGCCGTAGCCGTCCTGGGCGTACTCGTCCTGCTGGTAGCCGCCCTGGTCGTAGCCGTACTGGCCGTCCGCGTAGGCGCCCTGGTCGTAACCCTGCTGCGGGTACTGGCCGTAGCCGTCCTGGGCGTACTCGTCCTGCTGGTAGCCGCCCTGGTCGTAGCCGCCCTGCTCGTAGCCGTACTGGTCGTCGGCGTAGGCGCCCTGGTCGTAACCCTGCTGCGGGGCGTACTGGTCGTAGCCCTGCTGGTAGTCCTCCTCGACCTCGGCGTCCACCACCGGCGGCTGCGGGGCGCCCTCCAGGGCCGCGCGGCGGACCTGGTCGAGGCGCTGCGAGCGCTGGACGGCCTCCAGGGCCGGGCTGAAGCCCGAGGAGCCGGCGTTGCCGATGCCGGTGAGGTGGTCGTCGAAGCCCAGCTCGGCGGCGCTGCGGGTGCGGCTGTCGGGGGCCCACTCGGAGGTCGGCTCCTGGTCGGCGAAGATCCGGGAGACGGTGAACTGCTCCTCCGGCTCCGGCGCCACCGCGGACTGGGTGACGAACGGCGGGAGCATGACCAGCGAGGTGGTGCCGGCCGACTCGCCGGACGGGCGCAGCTGGACGCGGATGTCGTGCCGCTGGGAGAGCCGGCCGACCACGAAGAGGCCCATGCGGCGGGAGATGGTGGCGTCGACCGTGGGCGGCTCGGACAGCTTCTCGTTGATCTCCGCGAAGTCGTCGGCGGTGAGGCCGATGCCCTTGTCGTGGATCTCGACCAGCACCCGGCCGTCCGGCAGGCGGGTCGCGTTGACCAGCACCCGGGTCTGCGGGCTGGAGAACGAGGTGGCGTTCTCCAGCAGCTCGGCGAGCAGGTGGACGAGGTCGGTCACGGCGGCGCCGACGACCTCGACCTCCGGGATGCCGGACAGCTCGACGCGCTCGTACTGCTCCACCTCGGAGGCGGCGGCGCGCAGCACGTCGACCAGCGGGACCGGGGTGTTCCAGCGGCGGCCGGCCTCCTCGCCCGCGAGGACGAGCAGGTTCTCACCGTTGCGGCGCATACGGGTGGCCAGGTGGTCCAGCTTGAAGAGGTTCTCCAGCTGGTCCGGGTCGGCCTCGTTGTTCTCCAGGTCGGTGATCAGTGCCAGCTGGCGCTGGATCAGGCCCTGGCTGCGGCGCGACAGGTTGGTGAAGATCGCGTTGACGTTCCCTCGCAGCAGTGCCTGCTCGGCGGCGAGCGCCACGGCTTGCTGGTGGACCTGGTCGAACGCCCGGGCGACTTCGCCGATCTCGTCCTTGCCGTGCAGCGGGATCGCGGTCACCGAGGTGTCGACCCGGTCGGGGTCGGTCTTGGAGAGCTTCTCGACCAGGTCCGGCAGGCGGTGGTCGGCGATCTCCAGGGCGGCGCTGCGCAGGGTGCGCATGCCGAGGATCATCGAGCGGGCGACGTAACCGGTGAGCAGGCCGGCCAGGATCAGTGCGGCGACGACGATGACCGTGTTGAGGATGGCGTCGTAGAGCGCGTTGTCCTTGAGGTTGCGGGAGTCGGTGAGGACGTCGTCCAGCAGCACGACTTCGGTGTTCCGCAGGGCCTGGATGTGGTTGCCGGCGGCCTGGTTCCAGTTGTCCACGGTCAGACCTGCCTTGTTGGCCTCGGCGTACGAGGCGTCGGCGGAGGCCTTGCCCTTCAGCTGGCCCAAGGCGGCGGCCTCGGCGTAGTTGCCGGCGAGCGCCAGCAGGCCCTGCATGGTGGGCACGGTGCCGTTGGGCATCTTGAGCGCCGAGTGCTCCTGGGCGGTGGCCAGGGCCACCTGCGCGTCCGCGTACTTCTTGGCGTCCACGGGGTCGCTACCGGTGGTGAACTCGCTGATCGAGACCTGTTCCAGCTTCTCCGAGACCAGGATCTGCTGGGTCATGTCCTGGTTCTCGTAGCGCGTGGTCGCGCTCTGCCCGATGCCGGCCAGCAGGCTCAGCATCAGCGAGCGCTGGGTCGAGGCGGAGGCCTTGGCCAGCGACATCGCGTAGATCGCGCGGCCCTTGCTGGTGGCGTTGGCGGAGCCGTTGCCGACCGAGTTGTCGTAGGCCAGCAGCGGCGCGAACATCGTCGAGTAGGCGCTCGCGGTGGCGCTGGCGAACAGCTCCTTGCCGTACGCGACCTGGCGCAGGTGCGGCAGGTCGATCACCAGGGTCTGGAAGGCCTCGTGGCGGCGCGGCAGCTCGCCGGATTTGTCGGAGGCCTCGTACGCGGCGTTGTAGGCCTTCAGCGCGGCGTCGGTGTCGGCGCGGCGCTTGGCGACCTCGTTGTTCGGGTCCTGCCCGGTGATCAGGGGTATCAGGGTCTTGTCGCGCTCGTTCTCGAGCGCCTCGGCGAGTTCGGTCGCCGCCTTGGCCAGTTCGGCGGTCTTCTCGGCCCGGGAGGCCTTGATGTAGCCGTCGACCGAGGTGTTCACTCGCAGACCGCCGAAGACCAGACTGATGATCACGGGGATCAGCAGGATCGCGATCAGACGGGTCGGCACGCGCCAGTTGCGCGGACGGAGGAAGTCGTACCGGCTGGAGCCGCCGTCGCCCGCCGGACCGGCGCCCGGGCGAGGCTCCTTGGCCGCGGTCGGGGGCTTGGGGGCAGGGGTGGCCTGGGCGCGCTCCTCGGTGGGAGTGAACGCGGAGAATCCGGCCGGTTCCGCGGCGTTGCCGTTCGGCTCGCTCTGGCGGGGCTCGGAGCGCCGCTGCGGGGCGGGTTGCTGCTTACGCCTCACTCGACTACTACCTCTCGGCCGACTAGCCGGCCATGGATCAATCCAGCGCTACCCCCGGGGCCCTGGCCCGCCGCCGGACGGCCGGCGCGGGATGTTCAGGGGTAGCTGGAATTTCAGCACGTGCAGGGATGGGGGACAAACAGCCGCCGTATGACACCCGCGTCGTCACAATCCGGACAATCAGCGACATGACGGAGCAAATCCGTGGTCATCTGGCGCTGAGTGACGCTGATTCGCCACGCTGCGTCATTGTTGATCACAAAATGCCTACCGAACTGTTATGCGCTGCTTATACGCGGGTCTTGCGCGCGGCCCCGGGAGGACACCGGCCGGTAAGCGCCGCCGCCCCGGCGACCCGTCAGTGTGACGGCTCGCCGGGGCCGGACGGTTCCGCTGTTCGCGCACTCGCCTCCGGGGCGCTCGGACCCGGTGCCGACGGTCGGCGGGCACTGCACCGCCTCCTTCGTCGGCGGCTCGGCCCTTCTCCCTTTCGGCACCGGCACGCCCCTTCGGCTCGGCGCGGTGGCCATTCGCGTGTTCGATCAGCGGAGCCGCGCGAGCAGGGCGTGCTCGACCAGGGTGATCAGGGCGCTCTTGGCGCTGTCCCGACGGCGCGCGTCGAGGGTGATCACGGGGGTGTCGGCGCCGAGCTGCAGGGCCTCGCGCACCTCGTCCGCGGTGTGCGGCTGGTGGCCGTCGAAGCCGTTGAGGGCGACGACGAAGGGCAGGCCGCTGTTCTCGAAGTAGTCGAGGGCCGGGAAGCAGTCGGCGAGGCGCCGGGTGTCCACCAGCACGACGGCCCCGATGGCGCCCCGGACGAGGTCGTCCCACATGAACCAGAAGCGGTCCTGCCCGGGGGTGCCGAACAGGTAGAGGATCAGGTCCTCGTCGAGGGTGATGCGGCCGAAGTCCATGGCGACGGTGGTGGTCGTCTTGCCGGAGACGTGGCTGATGTCGTCGATGCCGGCGGAGGCCGAGGTCATGACGGCTTCGGTGCGCAGGGGGTTGATCTCGGAGACGGCGCCGACGAGCGTGGTCTTGCCGACACCGAAGCCGCCCGCGATGACGATCTTCGCGGAGGTCGTGGCGCGGGCGGGTCCGTTAGAGCTTGCGAAGTCCACTGAGGACCCTTTCGAGCAGCGTGACATCGGGCGTTCCGCCCGACTCGCCCGCGGCGGCGGGCTGGTGGATGGCGACGAGACCGGCCTCGGCCAGGTCGGCCACGAGGATGCGGGCCACACCGAGCGGCACGCCGGCCAGTGCGGAGATCTCCGCGATGGACTTGACCTCACGGCAGAGGTTCACGATCCGGGCGTGCTCGGGCAGCAGCCCGGTGGTGCGCTCGGCCGAGCCCGTGGTCGAGATCAGGGCCTCGATCGCGAGCTGGTACCGGGGCCGGGTCCGGCCGCCGGTCATCGCGTACGGGCGGACCAGCGGCTGCTGCTCGTAGCCGTCGGACTGCTGCCCGCCGTAGCCGCTGCCGTACCCGTTGCCGTACGGGCCGGCGGGTGTCGAGGGCGGGGTCATGGGTCCTCCTTGTGCTGCAGCCTTGGGCAGCCGGTTCCAGCTGGGGCGGTGCCAGCTGAGGCGGGATCAGCTGCCTGAGGGTAGCTGAGGGTGAGGCGCCGGGTCCGGTCGGGTCGGACCCGGTGCGGGGTGGAACGGTGGGAGTTCCGCGCGGGTTCCGGTCAGTGCAGGAGACTGCCCTGGAGTTCCGCGCGGAGTGCGGGGGTGAGGACGGCGCCGGCTCGGTCGACGAGCAGGGCCATTTCGTAGCCGACC
>NZ_JBSFGK010000192.1:0-5293 GCF_053596495.1 Kitasatospora sp. NPDC001683 | reverse complement strand
GGTTGGGGGGGTCGGGGGGGGGGGGGCCGCGCCCCCCCCCACCACTCCGCGCTACTCGACGACCAGCTCGACCGGGATGTTGCCCCGGGTGGCGCGGGAGTACGGGCAGACCTCGTGCGCCTGCTTGACCAGCTGCAGACCGGTCTCGCCCTCGAGCGAGTCGGGCAGTTCGACGCGCAGCACGACGGACAGGCCGAAGCCGGCGTCGTCCTTGCCGATGGAGACCTCGGCGGTCACCGAGATCTCGCCGGTGTCCACCCGGGCCTGCCGGCCGACCAGGCCGAGGGCGCTGGCGAAGCAGGCGGCGTAGCCGGCCGCGAACAGCTGCTCGGGGTTGGTGCCCTGGCCGCTGCCGCCGAGCGCGGGCGGCATCGCGAGGGCGAGGTCCAGCTGGCCGTCCGAGCTGACGGCGCGGCCCTCACGGCCGTTGGCGGTGGCGGCTGCGGTGTAGAGCGCGTCCATGGTGGGTCCCTTCGTGGTGCGCGGTCCGTGGTGTGCGGAAGCGTGCGAAGTCGTCGGTGCTTCGGCGGCGGTACGGCTGCCGACTGCTCCACAAGTAGAGCACTCAATTCAATTGCGCACAACTAAATCGCGCGACTGTGATCGGTACCATTGGGTTCATGACCACGCTCCCCGGCATGGCGGACGAGGAACTGCTCCGCCTGGACCAGCAGATCTGCTTCTCGCTCAACGCCGCCTCGCGCGCCTTCGGCGGCGTCTACCGGGTCCTGCTCCGGGACCTCGGGCTCACCTATCCGCAGTACCTGGTCATGCTGGTGCTCTGGGAGGACGGCGACCTGTCGGTCAAGCGGATCGGCGAGCGCCTGCGGCTCGACTCCGGCACCCTCTCCCCGCTGCTGAAGCGGTTGGAGGCGGCCGGACTGGTGCGTCGCGAGCGCAGTCCGGAGGACGAGCGGTCGGTCACCGTCGGCCTCACCGTCGAGGGATCGGCGCTGCGCGCACGGGCCGGGCAGGTGCCGCGTCGGCTGCTCGCGGCGACCGGGTTGCCGGTCGAGGACCTGGCCGCGCTGCACGCGCTGCTGGAGCGGGTGACCGTCGCGCTGGACTCGGCGGAGGTGGAGCCGGCGCCGTAGGCCGCCATGCGGCCGGTGTTTCCGCCGATCGCCGCAGCGGCGTCGCGGGGCTTGTCAAGCCGGTGGTCGACGGAGTGTGATCTGGGTCACGTCCGGCTCGTCGGATGGCGTTCCATGTGCGCGAACGGGCAGCTCAGCGGTGCTGTTCGAAAGTGAACGGAAACGTTCGCCAATTGCCCGCCCGATCCGGTCAACAACCCGCGCCTCCCGGACGGTTACACCACGAGCCCCCAGAGGGCCGTCGGCGTGCCATCCGGTGTGCCGGCCAGCTGACCCAGGAAAGGGGGCGCGTGTGAACACTCCCGGGCCGGGCGGGGAGCGGAGCCTGCGGGCCGACCCGCTCGACGACCTGCCGAACGACTTCGAGGCGTTCTTCACCCGCGAGAACACCGGCTACCTCCGCTACGCCCAGCAGCGCCTGCGCCACCGGGAGGACGCCCAGGACGCCGTGCAGAACGCCGGCGCCACGCTCTACAAGAACTGGCGCCGCGCCCTGGCCAGCGAGGACCCGCAGGCCTTCGCCTTCAAGATCGTCAAGGACGCGGTGGTCGACGTCCTGCGCGAGCGCCGCCGCGCCGAGCGCAAACGGCTGCGAGTGATCGCCCAGCGCCGCCCCGACACCAGCCAGGACGAGCTGGAGGAACTCGCCGAGCTGGACGCCCTGGACTGGGCGATGGACGAGCTCGCCCGGGCCGCGCCGATCCAGGCCGACGTCGTCCGGCTGCGCCAGGCGGGCCTGTCCTATCCCGACATCGGCCGGTCGCTCGGCATCGCCCACACCACCGCCCGCACCTATTACAGCCTCGGGCGGCGCCACCTGGACTACCTGCTGGAGCACCCGGACGACGGGCAGGCGCCATGAGGGGCACCGAGCTGCTGCGCGCACACGCCGCCGAGCTGGCGCAGGAATGCCGCGACCACGACCCGGCGGCCTTCACCCGCGGGCTGGCCGAGCGGCTGGCCGCCGGCCGGCGGGCCGTCCCGACCGGGCGCGAGCGCCCCGCCCGGCCGCCCACCGTCGCCCGGCCGCCGCACGCCCCCGCCGCCGGCGACCACCCCTGGGGCGCCGGGCGGTCCGACCTGCGGCGCGACCTGCGGCACCTGTGCGCGGGGGTGGTCGGCGCGGTGGAGCCCGGGGAACTGGCCCTGGACCTCGAACTCGCCGAGAAGGCCGCCTTCCGCACCCTCGGCTGCCTGCTCTACGGCATGGGTCGCACGGCGGACGGGGTCTTCTGGTGGCGGATCGCCACCCAGTACGGCGACCAGCTGGCCGTCCACTGCCTGGCCGTGCACTACGCCGCCGAGGGCGAGCGGCGCGACGCGGCCCGCTGGGCCGCCGAGGCCGAGGACCTCAGCGACCCGGGCCGGCTGCCGGAGCTGGCACCGGCGGCCCGCCCGGGCCGCGCCGCCGAGCTGGCCCGGCTGCTGGCGGAGCGGTACGACGGGGAGATCCTGCTGACCCTGCGGGGCGCGGTGGCGGCGCGCCCGGGGGCCGATCCCGGGCGGCTCGGCGTACGGGCGGTGCGGGGGCGCGGGGTGGTGCGGATCCGGTGAGGGGGCGTGGCGCGCGCGGGGTGGTGCCGATCCGGTGAGCGGCTGGGGCAAGGGTGAGGCGGGGTGCCGGTCAGGTGAGCCCGGAGAGGGCGCCGCCGAGGTAGTCGGCGCCGAGCACGACCGGGACGGCCGTCATGATCGCCGCGTGGTGCGCGGCGGTCCAGGCGCGCCATTCGCCGAGGGCGCGGAGCGAGCGGTCGGCGCCGCGGAGCTGGACGGCGAGCGGCAGGAGGGTGCCCAGCGAACCGATCAGCACCATCAGGGCGGCGGCCAGGACCTTCGCACCGGTGCCGGGCGGGGCGGCGGCGATCGAGGCGGCGCCGCCGATGGCCGGGAGCAGGCTCTTCGGCCGGGCCACGATCAGGGCGACGGCGAGCCCGGCGGACCTGGCGGGGGTGAGGCGGTCGATCCCCAGCAGCCACGCCGGGGGTGCGGTGACGTGCCCGGGCCGGGGACGGTCGCGCCACTGCTTGGCCGCCAGCAGGAGCAGCGCGGCGCCGAGGACGAGCTTCAGCCAGGACGACCAGGTCGGTTCGCCATTGCCCGGGTTCAGCGCGCTGCCGGCCGCCACCACCAGGGCCACGACCGCCGCCAGGCCGAGCACCCAGCCCGCCGTGAACGCGAGCCCGTTGGACCGGCCGCGGGGCGAGGCGAGGATCAGGAGCACGACGATCAGTGGCAGCGGACTGAGCGCGACCGCCACCGCCGAGGCCAGCATCGGGCCGATCGCCTCACCCATCCCCGGACCTGCCTTCCCGTCGCCGGGCACCGTCCGCCATTCAGCTACCACCGGGGGCGGAGCGCACGGCCGGTACGGCCGTTCGGGTGAGGGCGGCCGCCTCGCGGTGCGCTGCTGCGCGGTGGCGCCGAACGCCCGGGGGCCGCCGCACCGGTGTGGTGCGACGGCCCCCGGGACCGGCTGCGACGGGCGGCGCCCGGTCAGTCGGTGCCGGACTCCATCGCCGCGTGGTCGAGCGCGGTGGGCTCCGCCTCGTTGCCGGTGCCGGAGGCGATCGGCGCCGCGCCGCCCGGCGCGAGCTCGCCGATCAGGCCGCTCCACTGCGCCAGCTGGCCGTGGCCCGCGTACTGCTCCAGCTTGCTGCGCGAGTCGGCGATGTCCAGGTTCCGCATGGTCAGCTGGCCGATCCGGTCGTCCGGGACGAAGGCGGCGTCGACGCTGCGCTCCATCGACAGCTTCTCGGGGTGGTAGCTGAAGTTCGGACCCTGGGTGTCGATCACCGAGTAGTCCTGGCCGCGCCGCAGCCGCAGCGTGACGCTGCCGGTGACGGCCTGGCCGACCCACTTCTGCAGGCTGTCGCGCAGCATGAGCGCCTGCGGGTCGAACCAGCGGCCCTCGTACATCAGCCGGCCGAGGCGCCGGCCCTGGGTGTGGTAGGTGGCGAGGGTGTCCTCGTTGTGGATGGCGTTCAGCAGGCGCTCGTAGGCGATGTGCAGCAGCGCCATGCCGGGGGCCTCGTAGATGCCGCGGCTCTTGGCCTCGATGATCCGGTTCTCGATCTGGTCGGACATGCCCAGGCCGTGCCGCCCACCGATCCGGTTGGCCTCGTGCACCAGGTCGACCGCGGAGCCGAACTCACGGCCGTTGATCCGGACCGGCCGGCCGAACTCGAAGTCGACGGTGACGTCCTCGGTCTGGATCTCGACGGCCGGGTCCCAGAAGGCGACGCCCATGATCGGGGCGACGATCTCCATCGAGGTGTCCAGGTACTCCAGCCGCTTGGCCTCGTGGGTGGCGCCCCAGATGTTGGCGTCGGTGGAGTAGGCCTTCTCGGCCGAGTCCCGGTACGGCAGGTCGCGCTCGGCGAGCCACTCGGACATCTCCTTGCGGCCGCCGAGCTGGTTGACGAAGTCCTGGTCCAGCCACGGCTTGTAGATCCGCAGGTTCGGGTTGGCGAGCAGGCCGTAGCGGTAGAACCGCTCGATGTCGTTGCCCTTGTAGGTCGAACCGTCGCCCCAGATGGAGACGCCGTCCTCCTGCATGGCCCGCACCAGCAGGGTGCCGGTCACGGCGCGGCCGAGCGGGGTGGTGTTGAAGTAGGTCTGCCCGGCGGAGCGGATGTGGAAGGCACCGCAGGCCAGGGCGGCCAGGCCCTCCTCGACCAGCGGGGCCCGACAGTCGATCAGGCGGGCCTGCTCGGCGCCGTAGGCGCGGCCACGGGCGGGGACGTCGGCGAGGTTCGGCTCGTCGTACTGGCCGATGTCGGCCGTGTAGGCGTAGGGGACGGCGCCGTGCTCGCGCATCCACGCGACCGCGACGGAGGTGTCCAACCCACCGGAGAATGCGATGCCGATCCGTTCACCGACCGGCAGCTTGCTCAAGACCTTCGACATGCATGCACCCTTGACCCACCCGCGCGGGCGCGGGCTCCTGATTTAGCGACGTGTGAGGGGATTCGGCCTGATTGATCCGATGCCCGCACTCTGGCATAGATTTGCAGAGTACCGCAAGAGCATACGAACGCGTCGACCGGGGCGGCTACTCGCGGGGCCGCGTTGCGGTGGCCTTCGGTCGGGTCAATTCGGGTGGATCGCAGGCGGGTTGGGGCGGGAGGCGGGTCGGGCCGGACTCCGATGGGCGCCCTCGCGGGCCTGTGACAGGCACACACCACCACATACCGATGGAC
>NZ_JBSFGK010000191.1:0-5488 GCF_053596495.1 Kitasatospora sp. NPDC001683 | reverse complement strand
TCGAGTACTTCGACGACTCCACCGAACAGCCCGCAGCTGCCACCGCAGACCTCCCCCCCCCCCCCCCCCCCCCCCCCCCCCCCCCCCCCCCGGCCCCCCCCCCCCCCCCCCCGCCCCCCCCCCCCCCCCCCCGGGGGCGGCCCGCCGCCCCGCTGTCGGGCACGTTGGCTGGTGGGTCAGGTGGACAGGCAGAACTGGACGAGCCCGGCGTCCACGTCGAGGACGATCTTCTCCATCTCCGCCCAGAGCGGGTGGAACTTCTTGCCCCACTCGACGGTGAAGCCGAGCACCTTGCCCTGGGCGGGGTCGACGAAGTGGCGGGAGAAGACGTAGTCGTCGCTGGTCCCGCTGGTCGGGTAGAGGTGGAACCCGGTCAACGGCTTGTACGCCGCGCCGCGCACGCCCTGGACGCCCTGGCAGAACGCCGTGGCGAGGTCGAGGGCGGTGTTGGCGTCGTCCTTGGGGATGTACTCGGCGTACGCGGTGTCGCCGGGGAGGCCGCGCTTGCCGTCGTACCGGGGGTTCTGGAAGTTCATGTCGGGGTCGTCCGACTGGTTCTCGTCGTCGCCCCAGTTGTAGAGCATGTCCTCGGAGTAGCTGTGGACGTCGACGAACCACCTGGTCCCCTCGAACTGGTCCAGCAGCCAGCGGACGTTGCGGGTCTCGGGCTCGGAGAAGGCGCTCGGGCCCTCGTAGACCTGCTGGTCGCACGGGTCGGTCGAGACCTGGGGAGTGGCGGTGGGGGCGAAGGCCTTGGTGAAGTCGAAGAGGAAGTCGTAGTTGCGGTTGATGTCGATGCCGATGCAGTCGGGGTTCGAACTGCCGCCGGAGTTGGCCGGGTTGCGGTTCTTGCGCCACATCGGGTCGACGGTCTGGCTGTGCAGCCGACCGTCCGGGTTGACCAGCGGGAAGACCACCAGGTCCAGCCGGATGAGCAGGTCCTGCACCTGCTGGGCGGTGAAGGTGGTGCCGCCGTAACCGAGGCCGGTGCCGGACTCGAAGGCCTCCAGCAGGTCGGCGGCGAAGTGGACGAGGATCTCGCAGCTGCCCCACTCGCGGGCGTGCACGCCGCCGATCAGCATCACGCAGTCCTTGGGGATCCGGGATGCTCTGCCGATCTGCAGGGCGTGGCAGTCGCGGCCCTCGATCGAGGGCTCGGGCAGGGGGATGAGGTGGGCGGTGCCGGGATAGGCCGAGGCCAGGCTGGCCACGGCGGACTCGACCTCGGTGATGTTCAGGTACGGCATGACGACCTCCCGGCTCAGCCGGCGAGCTTGGCGGCCAGGCCGCGCGGGACGGCGTCGGCGGCGGCGAACCGGTCGCCGGTGCCGACCTCGGCCTGGGCGGCCCGCCCGGCCTCGCTGGCGTTCCCGATCACGGTGACCGTGACGCCCTCGCGTTCGAGGGACGCCGCCTGGTCCTCGGGGGCGTAGACGTCGATGCCGACGCGGCCGTCCGGCTCCACCCGCGGGCGTCCGCCGGTGTCGGGACGGGTCTCGCGCAGCAGGGCGCGCAGGGTGTCCGCGTCCTTGGCGGTGACGCGGAGCCGGAGGATGTCGGGCCGGGTTGGTTGTGCGGATGGGACGGCGGACATGACGACCTCTGGTGATGAGTAAGGATATGTCCGACGTGTACCTCGTATCCTCAGGATCCGCCGCCGCCGTAGAAGGCGTCAAGGGGCGGTTCCGGCATCCCGTCCAGCAGCCTGTCGAGGCCGGCCAGCATCTCCGCCTGGTCGTCGAAGTCGGCGAAGCGGGGGACCAGCGTGCGCAACCGCGGGTACTCGGTGGCGGACAGCCGGTGCAGGCCCAGCCGCAGCGCCGGGTCCGGCTCGTCCGGGTTGTCGACCACCTGGCGCTTGTCCACCAGCAGGCAGCCGAGGTTCCAGGCGACGAAGGTGCGGTAGATGGTCAGCACGGTGGCGTCGTCGAAACCGGCCCGACCGAGCACCGCGAGGATGTGCTCGGTGAGTTCGAGCGCCGGGGCCGGCCGGCGGGACACCGGGACGGCCAGCGGGCGGGTCGCCACCAGCGGCAGGATCTCGGGGTGGGCGTGCGCCACGGCGGCGAAGGCCTGGGCGATCCGGCGCAGTTCCGTCCGCCACCCGGGCTCGTCGGGGCCGCCGCCCCCGCTGGTGCGCAGCCGGGCGTTGATCTCGGTGAAGTAGGCCTCGGTCAGTCCGTCCAGCAGGGCTTCCTTGCCGGGGGTGTAGCGGTACAGCGCCATCGACTCCACGCCGAGCTCCGCCGCCAGCCTGCGCATGGTCAGCGCGCCGAGCCCCTCGCGGTCCACCAGTGCCACGGCGGCGTCGAGCACCAGTGGGCGGCTCAGGCGCCCCCGCTTCTCGGGGCTCTCCCGCTCAACCATGTCCGTACTCCTCCGAGTCGGTGCCGACACCGTCGGCCGTGCCGGGGCCGGGCTGGTGGCAGGTTACGCAGCGGATACAAAACCAGGATACAAGGTACGAATAGGTGGGAAACAGGCCTCGAGGGCGCGCTGATGGGTCACGGATCGTAGTCGGCACCGGGGTTCAAGCCGGGGTCAGTCGAGCAGCAGCCGGAGGGCGAGCCAGCCGACCAGGGCGGCGGAGCCGAGGGCGGTCAGCAGCCGGCCGCGCGCCCCGGTCAGGGTCCGGCCGAGCAGCGCGCCGCCGGAGGCGAGCAGCAGCTGCCAGCTGGCGGAGGCGGCGAAGACGGCGCCGGTGAACACCGCCCGGGCGAGCGGGCCCGAGGTGCTGCCGCCCTGGCCGCCGCCGAGGATCAGGGCGGCGAAGTAGAGCACGGTGAGCGGGTTGAGCAGGGTGATCCCGAGCAGGGTGAGGAAGGCCCGGAACGGTCCGGGCGGGGTCCGCGCCACCGGTGCGGCGGTAAGGCGGCGGGCGCGCAGGGCGGTGACGGCGGTGCGGGCGGCCAGGGCGAGCAGGACCAGGGCCGAGCCGATCCGCAGCGGGCGGGCGAGCGGTTCCAGCAGCGGCGCGAGGCCGGCGCCGCCGAGGGCCGCGAGCAGCGCGTACAGCCCGTCCGCGGCGGCCACGCCGAGGGCGGCGCAGGCCCCGGTGCGCAGCGAGGTCCGCGCGGTGAGGGAGACCAGGTAGGCGCCGACGGCCCCCACCGGTACGGCGACGCCGTACCCGGCGAGCAGCCCGGCGACCAGCGCGGCCCTCATCCGCGGGCGCGGTCGGACCTCCGGGGGCGGCCGGGCTGCTGCTGGACGGCGGCCGGGCGGGCGGCGGCGGTCACGGGCAGCGGGCGGGCGGTGGCGTCGGTCATGGGCCGATGGTGGCGGGCGGACCACGGGGGGCGCAAGTGGTTTTGTCGGTGGCGGCGGGTAGCGTGGGGTACTCCCGTGACCACTGTTTCGAGGAGCCACCGATGAGCAGTCAGAACACCGCAGTGAACCAGCTGTTGACCGAGGCCTGGGCGTCCTGGGCGGAGCGCGGCGAGGCCCTGAGCGCGGAGGACTGGGACCAGCCCACCCGGCTGTCCGAGTGGACCGTCCGGGACCTGTACGCGCACGTGGCGCCGGCGCCGGCGCAGTTCACCGGGCTGCGCGAGGCAGTCCTGGACGGCCCGGCCGAACTGACCCGCGGGGCGGACGTCCTGCGCACCTTCAACCGGCCGGGCGGGCTCGCGCACACCGCCGCCGGGCACATCGCCGAGCTGGCCAAGGAGGCCGCCAAGGTGACCGAACCGGCCGCGCTGATCGCCCGGTTCGGCGTCGAGGGGCCGGCCGCGCTGGCCGGGATCGCGGACCTTCCGCCGGACACGGTGGTGTCGCACCAGCTGCTCGGCAGCGTGACGGTCGGGGCGCTCGGCGAGGTGGCGCTGATGGAGGCCACCGTCCACCTGCTCGACCTGATCGCGGCGGTCGGCGGACCGGCGCCGGCCGAGGAGGCGCTGCACTTCACCCGGGGGCTGCTGGCCGAGGCGACCGACCCGGTGGCCTTCATCGAGGCGGCGGCGGGGCGCAGTTCGGAGCAGGTGCTGCCGATCATCCGCTGACGCCGACGGCCCGGCTGCTCCGGATCAACCGTCTGCGCTGGTCAGTCGTATGATCTGCACCAGGAAAGCGGGAGGGGTGGGCGTCGATGGACTCGTTGTGGGCCTTGTTCTGGGTGGTGCCGGCCGTCCTCTACGGGGGCGGATCGATCGCCACCCGGGTGCGCCGGGAGGTGAAGGACCGTCACCGGCGCAAGCTCGAACTCCTCGACGCCCAGCACCGGCAGCGCCTCGCCCTGGAGGCGGCCAACCGGCCGCCCGAGCCGGTCTGCGGCTGCACCCACCACCTGGCCAAGCACGACCGGCAGGGCCGCTGCCACGAGGTGGTCGAGACGCCCACCGCCTGGGACGCCGACCGCCGCCCGGTGCGCTACGAGCCGGGGCAGTGCAACTGCCAGCAGTACGTGGGGCCGGAGCCGCTGGGCACGGTGTACGCGCCGGAGCTGATCGATCCGCGCTGAGCGGACTCCCGCTGAACGGGCTCCTGAGTCCCGCTGTGGTGGACCCGTCGCGATAGTGCCGCGATAGAGGGGCGTTGGTGCGGCTGCGATCCCGTTCGCACCACTGCTGATGGTGCGGGAGACACCGCTGACGCTCGGTCACCTACGGGCCATGGCCGCGGTCACCGAATCCGGTGGGATCGTCATGCCGCCGGTGCCGGCGTTCTACCTGCGGCCCAGCAGCATCGACGAGATCGTCGAGCACACGGCCGGGCGGGCGCTGGACCTGCTCGGGATCGACGTGCCGGACCGCCGCGCTGGGGCGAATGAGCCCGTCGAGGAGCGTGACCCGCGTGGCTGACGGCCACGGCGTACGGAGCACGGCGTGGTGGCCGGGCGGCTTCCTTCCCCGGCCACCACACCTGCCCGCCTCGCGCGTAGACGTACTCCGGCTGCCACTGGTCCCGGGGTCGCTGGTGCAGCTCCAGGTGGACCTCCGCGACGGCCACCGGGGCGAACCGCTCGTCGCCCGGGCGGATGACGCCGCGGATGGTGACCGTGGTGACGTGCACGCCCGCGTCGCGTGCTCCTCGTGCAGGGCGTGGGCGTAGGCGCGCAGCGCCGCCTTGCCGACCGAGAGGGTGGTGTAGTCGGGGGACGGCGCGAGTGCGAAGCCGCCACCGGTGAACAGGACGGTCCCGCGGCCACCGCGGAACGCCGGGATCACGTGGCCGGCCGCGACCGTCGCGCCGATGACGTCGAAGGATCGTCGTGGCAGCTCCGGGGACCTGTTTCCCCCGGGCGTCGGGGGCGCCCTTCAGTGTCGTTCCCAGGCCCGCCGCCGTGTGATGGCGGTCTCAACGGCGGGCGGTTGGTGCTGACTCGGCGTGGTGGCGCCGGGTCGGTCGGTGATGACGCCGGGGGCCGTGGGGTGAGTGCGCTCACATGGGAATCCGGTGCACGACGACGGATAGTAGTGTCCGTTTTGCGCCCTTTTGCGACTATTTGTCTAGCGCTTGGAAGGTGTCTGCGCAGGCCGGAAGGGGTGGG
>NZ_JBSFGK010000190.1:0-5531 GCF_053596495.1 Kitasatospora sp. NPDC001683 | reverse complement strand
GGCCGGGGGCGGGGGGGGGCGGGGCCCCCCGCCCTGGGCGGCCGGGTCCGCGTCGGCCGGTGCGGCGGGCGCGCGGGCCCCCGGCGGTGGCGGCCCCGCCCCCCCCCGACCGGGTGTGCGTCCGAGGTCACTTGACCGGCTCGAGGACGGCCCGCCCGCCGAGGTAGGGGCGCAGCGCCTCGGGCACGACGACCGAGCCGTCGGCCTGCTGGTGGTTCTCCAGGATCGCCACGATGGTGCGCGGGACGGCGACCAGGGTGCCGTTCAGGGTGGCGAGCGGGCGGGTCTTGCCCTCCTCGCGCATCCGGATCGACAGCCGGCGGGCCTGGTACTCGGTGGTGTTGGAGGTCGAGGTGACCTCGCGGTACTTGCCCTGGGTGGGGATCCAGGCCTCGATGTCGAACTTGCGCGCGGCCGAGGAGCCGAGGTCGCCGGAGGCGACGTCGATCACCCGGTACGGCAGCTCCAGCGCGTTGAGGAAGTCCTTCTCCCACTGGAGCAGGCGGCGGTGCTCGTTCTCCGCGTCCTCGGGCCTGGTGAAGACGAACATCTCCACCTTCTCGAACTGGTGGACGCGGATGATGCCGCGGGTGTCCTTGCCGTAGGTGCCGGCCTCGCGGCGGAAGCAGGACGAGTAGCCGGCGTAGCGCAGCGGCAGCTTGTCGGCCTCGATGATCTCGTCCATGTGGTACGCCGCGAGCGGGACCTCGCTGGTGCCGACCAGGTACCGGTCCTCCTCGGGGAGGTGGTACACGTTCTCGGCGGCCTGGCCGAGGAAGCCGGTGCCGTCCATGGCGGCCGGGCGGACCAGGGCCGGGGTGATCATCGGGATGAAGCCGGCCGCGGTGGCCTGGGCGATCGCCATGTTGACCAGGGCGAGCTCCAGCAGCGCGCCGGGACCGGTCAGGTAGTAGGAGCGGGCACCGGCGACCTTGGCGCCGCGCTCGGTGTCGATCGCGCCCAGCAGCTGGCCGAGCTCGACGTGGTCGCGGGGCTCGAAGCCCTCGGCGGCGAAGTCGCGCGGGGTGCCGATCTCCTCCAGGGTGACGAAGTCCTCCTCGCCGCCGACCGGGGCGGCCGGGTCGATGAGGTTCGCCAGGGAGCGGAGCAGGCGGTCCGCCTCCTCCTTGGCCGCGCTGTGCTCGGCGTCCGCGGCCTTGACCTCGGCGGCCAGGTCCTTGGTGCGCTGCAGCAGGGCGGTCTTCTCCTCGCCCTTGGCCTGGGCGACCTGCTTGCCGAGCACCCGCTGCTCGTTGCGCAGTTCGTCGAAGCGGCTGCCCGAGGACCGGCGCCGCTCGTCGGCGGAGAGGAGGGCGTCGACCACGTCGACGTCCTCGCCACGGACGCGCTGCGAGGCGCGCACTCGGTCAGGGTCCTCACGGAGCAGGCGAAGGTCAATCACAGGGCCAAGCGTACCGGGCGGGCGTTCCTCCACCGGTACCGGTTTTCCCCTGGGGATAACTCACCGAATCCTGTGGATAACTCCTGTGGGGAACGCGCCGCACCCGGACCGGGGGCGGGTTATCCACAGGCGTGGGGCCGGGGCTGTGGATGGTGGAGGAGGATCGGCGTCCGCTGACCGAAACCAGGGAATTGAGGCTTCAAACCTCAATGAACCTTCTCGGGCGAGGGAATTGAACCACTCGCACAGGTGATTTGCAGGCAAGCGGGTGACTCTGGTCCGATTAGTCATCTCTGTGACGCAAACCGATGATCCGACCAGTTCTGTGCAATGGCTATACCGGTTTGTCGACTCATCCCCAGGCCTGTGGATAACTTCCGGCTGTGGACAGCGAGTGGACGACGGGGAAGCCTGTGGACAGCGGCTCCCGGAGTCGGGCGTTCCTGTGGATGACGGTGCGGTCACCCGCCGCACCTGATCGGCCCGGTCGATAACGGTCGGAAAAGGTCAGAAAGACGGGAGAAGGCGCTCAGATGTCCCCGCGCCCGTCGAGCGCCCGGGAGAGCCAGTCCGCCGCCGCCGCGAAATCCTCGTCCGAGGTCCCCGGCCGCCGGTGCTTGGAGGCCTGCCGGTCGGCGCGCGGATAGGAACCGAGGAACCGCACCTGCGGGCAGATCCGCTTGAGGCCCATCATCGCCTCGGCCACCCGCCGCTCGGACAGGTGCCCCTCGCAGTCGATCAGGAAGCAGTAGCTGCCCAGCCCCTCCCCGGTCGGCCGGGACTCGATCCGCACCAGGTTCACCCCGCGCACCGCGAACTCCTGCAGCAGCTCCAGCAGCGCACCCGGGTGGTCGTCCGGCAGCCAGACCACCATCGAGGTCTTGTCCGCCCCGGTCGGCGAGGAGACCCGCCCCGGACGGCCGACCAGCACGAACCGGGTGGTCGCGCCCTGCGCGTCCGCGATCTCCTTGACCAGCGGGTCCAGCCCGTAGATCGGCGCCGCGAACTCGCCCGCGAACGCCCCGTCGTACCGGCCCTCGGCGACCAGCCGGGCGCCGTCCGCGTTGGAGGCGGCCGACTCCCAGGTGGCGTCCGGCAGGTTGGCCGCCAGCCACTTGCGCACCTGCGGCTGGGCCACCGGGTGGCTGGTCACCGTCTTCACCCCGGACAGCTCGGTGCCCGGCCGCACCAGCAGCGCGAAGGTGATCGGCAGCAGCACCTCGCGGTAGATCATCAGCGGCGCGCCGGCGGCCAGTTCGTCGTTGGTCGCGGTGACCGCGCCCTCGACCGAGTTCTCGATCGGCACGAACGCCCCGGCGGCCTCCCCGCCGCGCACCGCGTCCAACGCCAGCGCCACCGAGGACAGCGGCACCAGCTCCCGGGTCGCCGCCTCGGGCAGCGTGTGCAGCGCCGCCTCGGTGAAGGTGCCGGCCGGGCCGAGGTAGGTGTAGCGGGTGGCCGACATGACGCCTCCGTTGCGAATGGGGTGCTGCCTGGGCGGGTGGTGCCGAAGCAGTCACCATAACGATTCCGCGGTCCCGGCAGGAAAGCGTTCCAGTGGCCGGGACCGCAGTTCCCCGAACTGAGGGCCTGGCTCCCGGGTCCTTGCCGGGTCCGACGAAACCCAGGAGCCAGGCCCTACTCCTCCAGCAGCTGCTGACCGAGGTACCCTCCGGCCGGCGCCCCCGGCGGGACGGCGTACAGCCCGCTCGCCTCGTGCCGCAGGAACCGGGACAGCCCGTCGCCCCGGGAGAGCTTGCGCTGCACCGGGGTGAAGCCCTTGCGCGGGTCGGCCTGGAAGGCGAGGAACAGCAGCCCGGCGTCCGGCGAGCCGTCCGGCAGCGCCCCGTCGTGGTACGAGAAGCCGCGCCGCAGCATCGCCGCCCCGCCGTTGCCGGCCGGGGCGGCGACCCGGATGTGGGCGTCGGAGGGGATCGCCGGCCCGCCGTCCGGGCCCTGCACGGAGAGGTCCGCCGCGGTGCCCTCGCCCGACCCGGCCGGCGCGCTCAGCGGCGAGCCGTCCGACTTGCGCCGCCCGATCACCCGCTCCTGGCGCTCCACCGGCAGCTCCTCCCAGTGGTCCAGCAGCATCCGGATCCGCCGGAACACCAGGTACGAGCCCCCGGCCAGCCAGGCCGGCTGGTCCCCGCCGGGGGTGCAGAACACCTTGGCGGCGAAGCCGTCCTGACCCGGCTTCGGGTTGTTGGTGCCGTCGATCTGGCCCATCAGGTTGCGTCCGGTCATCGGTCGCGCGGTCGCGCCCGGGGTCCGGGCGAAGCCGGCCGACTGCCAGCGCAGCGCCGCCGTGCCGGCCGCCAGCTTCTGCAGCGTCCGCAGGGCGTGCGCCACCACCAGCGCGTCGTCGGCGCCGATCTGGACGAACAGGTCGCCCTCGCCGCGCGCCGGGTCGAGCGCCTCGCCGGGGAAGGCGGGCAGCGGTTCGAGGGCCGCCGGGCGGCGGTCGGCCAGCCCGGCCTTGTCGAACAGCGCGGCGCCGAAGCCGAGCGTGACGGTGAGCGAGCAGGGCCCGGCGTCCAGCGCGACCTGGTTGTCGAACTCCTCGGCCGGCTCCCCGGCGGTCAGCCGGTCCACCGCCTTGGTCCAGCGCTGCAGCAGGGTGCGCAGCCCGTCCCGGCCGGCCCCGTCGGCCAGGTCGAAGGCGGCCAGCCGGACGCCGGCCTGCTGGGGTTCGAGGATCCCGGCCTGGTGCTCGCCGCGGAACGGCACCCGGCCGGTGCCGAGCGCGCCGCCGCCGCCCGTCGCCGAGCCCTCGGCCGGGCGCTCGTAGGCGACCGCCCCGGCCACCCCCGCTCCGGCGCCGACCAGCAGCCCGGCTCCGGCCGTGCCGAGCAGCGCCCGCCGGGTGAAGCCCGCCGGGCCCTTCTTCTCGTCGTGCACCGCGCTCACCCGATCTTGAACTGCTGGGTCGGGGTGGTCTGGTCGATGTCGGAGGAGCGGATCTGCACCGAGACCACCCAGCTGCCGGCCAGCGGCAGCTGCGCGGTGCCGCCCCAGCGGCCGGTGCCCTCCGGGGTGAGCGCGACCGGCAGCGGGCCCAGGTCGCGGTCCGGCAGGGTGAAGGCGAGCTGCACCTCGGGGACGTCCACCGGCTTGCCGTCCGCGTCGTCCAGCGCGAGCTTGACCTCGTTCGGGCCGCTCCTGGCCGGGTTGAGGGTGACGGTCGCGGTGCCCTTGGCGTTCGGCGTCCGGCCCTTGGTGTCGTACGGCAGCTTGAGCTCCACCGTGCGGCCCGGCTCGGTCTGCGGGGCCGGTGCGGCGGTGCCCGCCGTGGCCCCGCCCGTCTGGACCTCGCTCGCCACCCGCCCGGGCGGGGAGTTGGTGAGCATCGTGGTGACCACCAGCACCGCCACCGCGACCAGCGCCTCGACCAGCACCGAGCGGCGCAGCCCGGCCCGGGTCGGGGTCAGCCCGCGCTCGCGCCCGGCGCTCGCCACGGCCGCCCGCTGACGGTCCAGCTGCGCCTGCCGGACCGGGTCCTCGCTGCGCGCCGCGGCGCCGACCGGCTCGGGCACCTCGGCCCGCTCGACCTCGGCCGCCTCGGCGGGGGCCGAGCGCAGCCGGGCCAGCCAGCTGCGGGACATCCAGGCGACGCCCAGCATCACGACCACGCAGCCGGTCTTCACCAGCAGCAGCTTCCCGTACTCGGTGCCGGTCAGTGCGCCCCAGCTGCCCAGACCCCGCCAGGACTGGTAGATCCCGGTGGCGGCCAGCACGGCCACCGAACCGAAGGCGATCTTGGAGAAACGGTCCACCACCTCGGCGCCGACGCCCTCGCGCAGCGCGACCGACAACGCGGCCAGGCCGCCCAGCCAGAGCGCCATCGCGATCAGGTGCAGGATGCCGAACGGCAGCGCCAGCCCGACCTGGATGCCCACCGAGGCGTGGTCGGCGCCCACCCAGGTCGCCGAGAACGCCACCGCCAGCACCAGCCCGGCCACGCCCAGGCCGAGCCGGGCCTCACGCTGCGGCCGCTCGGCGGCCCGCTGCTCCAGCTCGCGCAGCTCGGCGGCCTCGGCGGCGTCGGCCCCGTCGGCTCCGGCCGCGGCGGTTTCCGCCTCGCCGGGCCCCCCCGTGGGGCCCGCGGCGGCGGGGGGCGGGGGGCGCGCCC